>SLFF01000450.1 GCA_007124395.1 Thermomicrobiaceae bacterium
ACCACCCGCGTCTCTCCTCCTCACGTGCGTGGGCTTGCTTTATCAAGACCTCACGACATATTAATCTACGTGCAGTCCCCGCAAACCGGTTTCATTTCTGGATGTGATCTCGAACCATATTACTCAGAGTGGAATCGAAATCCTCACTCAGCCGGTCAATCCACTGAATATTGGGCGTTTTTCTGAGCCAGGTCAGTTGATGCCGGACGTATCGATGCGTGGCGAATTTGATCCGCTGGGCCATCTCCACAGCGTCGTATTCTCCCTGCAGGTACGGAACAACTTCCTGGTACCCGATCGATCGCATCGCCGTGCAATCGGCAGGGACTCCGGCGTCGAGCAGGTGCTGGACTTCCTCCGCAAGTCCGTTTTCCAGCATGGCGTTGACGCGGGCATCGATCCGCTCATGTAAAAGGGTGCGCTCGATATGGAGACCGATGGTGAGAATGTCCCAGTCTGGCGGGTCTTTCCCTTCGAGATCGGTCATCCGCTGGCCGGTCAGGTGATGAATCTCCAGCGCCCGAATCACCCGACGCACGTTTTGCGGAAGAATCCGTTCTGCGGCCGTTGGATCGATCTTTTGCAGACGCTGATGCAGGAATTCGTTCCCCTCAGACTCGGCTAACGATTCCATCTCGGCGCGAAAGGCCGGGTCCGGCGGGGCTTCGGGGATTCGCCACCCTTCGAGCACTGCCCGGACATACAGCGGAGAACCACCGGCCAGGATCGGCAGAGATCCGCGCGCCATGATCCCCTCGACGGTTCGGAACGCATCCCGTTGAAAGAGTGCCAGCGAGTAGTCGTCGGTGGGATCCAGAATGTCGATCAAATGATGCGGGACGATCGCTCGCTCGCCCGGAGTCGGCTTGGCCGTCCCAATATCGAGTCCTCGATAGAGATACCGGGAGTCAATCGATACGATCTCACCGCCGAATTCCTGTGCCAGCGCGATTGCGGCGTCGGATTTTCCGGTCGCCGTTGCCCCGACAATCGCGATCACGCTGGGAAACGCCTGCTGGTCGTGAGTTGTCATATCTTTAGTATCATTCCAGCCACTGTTCTGCTCACCAGCTTGTGAGCCTCGATAGGAGTTTAGCGTGCTTCGTTTCATGATCCAGACCCTGAAAGTCTCCGCGGTGCTGGTACTCGCCGTTGCGATCGTCTTTACCAGCCAGCGTGCGCTTTCTCATTATCTGGGACAGGCCGACGAGCTGAGAGACAGCGAACCGGTTACCTTCAGCGTACAGAATGAAGAAACGGCCGAGAGTGTTGGTGAGCGGCTCGAAGAGCAGGGAATCATCCGATCGAGCTGGTATTTCGAGATGCGCATGCGTCTGGGAAGTTCCGACGCCCAGCTGAACCCTGGTCAATATGAACTCTCGCCCGGCATGGCCGTCAGCGAGATTATCGATGAAATTACCACGACGGGTACTGCCGGGACGGCCACGATCCGCTTCCAGGAAGGTTGGCGTACCGAACAGTATGCCGAACATCTCGCTGAAACCGGCCTGCTGGAGTCAGCCGATGAGTTCATGGATGCGGTTGCCAGCCCGCAATGGGACTTTGATTTCCTGGCCAGTCGCCCTGCCGATGCTCAGCTCGAAGGGTATCTCTTCCCGGATACCTACGAATTCCGCGGGGATGTGACCGCCGAGGAGATCGTCGAAATCCTCCTCGAGACCTTCGAGTCCAGAGTTCCACCAGAACTGCAGGAACGGGCTGACGATCTCGGCTACAACTTCCACAACGTGATCACCATCGCCTCGATTATCGAACGTGAGGCGGTCATCTCCGAGGAGCGTCCGGTTATGGCATCGGTTTTCTTCAACCGGATGGAAGAGAATATGCCGCTCCAGGCAGATCCCACTGTCCAGTACGTGGTTGGTCAGCCTGGAAACTGGTGGCCCGAGATCACGCAGGAAGATATCAACCGGATGGCACCGCACAACACCTATCAGCGGCCCGGGATTCCGCCATGGCCGATTGCCAACCCGAGCCTGGCCTCGATTCAGGCAGCCCTCGAGCCGGATGAGACCGATTACCTGTTCTTCGTGGCGACGGGTGATGGCTCCGGAGCGCATCGATTTGCCGAGACCTATGACGAGCACCAGCAGAACATCGAACTTGCCCGACAGGGCCAATAGGAGGTCGCAATGCGCCGTCGTGTCGGTCTGATCGGGGATCCGGTCGACCAGAGCCTGTCGCCGGTTTTCCAGCAGGTGGCGTTCGATGCAGCGGGTATCGAGACGACCTATGAACTCTGGCGGACTGATGATGAGGACCTGGTCGCTGCTATCGAGGCACTGCGTGAGCCTGAATTCATCGGTGCAAACGTCACTGTCCCGCACAAGCCGGCTGCCGCGGCGGCGGTCGACGAGTTGAGTGAGCGAGCCCGGCGAGCTGGTGCGGTCAATACCATCATCAACCGGGATGGTCATCTGATCGGCGACAATACCGACATTCCAGGATTCCTGGCGCCGTTGAATGCGGAGTCGTTCGACTTTGCGTCCACGGACGCAGTGATCCTCGGCGCTGGTGGTGCTGCGCGGGGTGTGGCCGTGGCACTGCTCGAAGCGGGGTGCCGCTCGATCACCGTGGCAAACCGCACGGTGGCCCGCGCAGAATCGCTGCGTGACGATCTCGACGCCTCGATCCGGGTGATTTCACTCGGCGAAGAGCTCTCGTCGAGGCTGGCCGAGACATCGTTGCTGATCAATTCCACGGCGATGGGCTGGAACGATGATGATCTACCGATCTCTCGAGATCAGCTTGCGATGCTCCACTCCGGGGCCACGGTGTATGACCTCACCTACAAGCAGACACCAATCCTCAAAGCAGCCTCAGCGGCTGGCTATGAAACGATCGACGGACTGCCGATGCTGGTTCACCAGGGAGCTGAATCGTTCCGTCTCTGGACCGGACAGAAAGCGCCGTTCGATGCGATGTGGCAAGCGGCACTCGCTGCTCGTGACGAGCGCGAAGCGTAGTACTCCGCAGCAGACACCCTCACCAGTTGGAAAACCATTAGTTACCATCTTCCTACAGGATTCATGGGCCGGGACGGGTATGCTGTGCTTCGAAACAGGCAATACTCGCTGATGAATCGATGAGGATAGATGGAACTGGGATACCTCGGGATCATTCTGGGAACTATTGCCGGGTTATTTGCCGGTACGCTCATCCATGCTATCTCGCTCCGTCTGCCTGCACGTATGGACCCGCTGGGACCGGTGATCTGCCACGATTGTCAGGCACCGATGCCAGCCATCGCGTGGATTCCGCTTCTCCCCGTCACCTGCTCTGAATGCTCGGTACGCACCAACTGGCACAAACCGGCCACGGAGCTCACCGCTGCGGCGCTGGTCGGTATCGCCCTGTTGATTCACGACCTCACCCTCACCGGAATCAGCGTGGCGCTGTTCGCCCTCGTACTGCTCCAGGTGCTGCGAATCGACTGGCAGCATCATCTGATCTTCACCATCGTGATCGTGCCAGGATCGCTGCTGGCTCTCCTGCTTGCGCTGCTGGAATCCCGTACCGAGTTCCTTGCGTCTTTTGTTGCGGCGATCGGCGCCGCGCTCATGTTCGGATTCTTCTATGCGCTGGCACTGTTCATCTATCGGCGCCGGGCACTCGGCCGGGGGGACATTTTGCTCGCGTTTCTGATCGGCGCGATGGCGAGATTCGAGCTGGTTGTCCCGGCCCTGATTGCCGGAATGCTGCTGGCTGCGTTAGGTGGACTCTTCCTGATTGCGATCGGCAAGCGGACGAGGCACGATTTTATCCCGTATGGAGCGTATTTATGCGCCGGAGCGATTTTCGTGCTTCTCTTGCCGCGTTGAATGGTGGCCCGACTTTTGCGCACTCCCTTAACCGGCTGATGGGCGACTTGTCAGGCAGCTTATGGATTGATGCGGAACATGCCAAATGCAATTCCTAATTGTCAGTAGGTGACAGCTTGACAGACAGTCCCGGAAGTCGTAGTCTAGGTGTCGTAGCTCCAGGGGGGGCTTTCGGACGTTTCGAGCGAAACGTCGGGGATTATTCGGAGGGACTGGATTCATGCGCGTTTTCCGATTGTGCCTGACCGCGGGTATCGTGGTCATGTTGTCGGCGTTTATTCTTGCTCCAGCAGCAGCTAGCAGTGATAACGCAGATTCCGACAACTCTGTCGCTGGTTCATACCACGGCAAAGACGGCGGCCATGATGGTGGCCACGACGGCAAAGATGGCGGCCACGACGGCGGACACGCCGACGACGATTACAATGACGATCATCACGACGGTGGCGGCTACGGCAAAGATGGTGGCCACGCTGGCGGACACGATGACAACGACCACCACGGTGGCGGCTACGGCAAAGATGGCGGCCATGACGGCGGCGGACAGGGTATCGGCGCAGGCGCCGGTGCTGACGTTCCAACTACCGGTGGCGGCTACGGCAAAGACGGCGGCCACGATGGTGGATACGACGACAATGACGATCACGACAACGGTGGCGGCTACGGCAAGGGTGCTGGGGCTGATATGCCAGCGACCGGCGCTGGCGGACTCGCTGTTGCCGGCGGCATGGGCAGCATGATGCTCTTCGGTGGTGTTCTCACCATCTTCGGTGCAATCGCTGCAAGCGGCCTCGGATTCTTCCGCCGTCGCTAACATGCACGCATAGCTTCGAATTCGACGGCGAGGATGACATTGTTCGTCCTCGCCGTTCCATGTATCAGGTGCTCGCCTTCGTATCTCACGCACGCTGTCCTTCGTTCAGGGCGAATAGATCGTACTCAGTCAGGGGTGGATGTCCTAATGCAGAGATCTGATCAGCGGCCACAACCGAACCAGCGACTCGTGTCAGTCACGCTTGTCTGCTTCGTTGTTGGCATGATCACCGTCGGTATCGCGATGGTCTCTCAGCAATTCCTTCTGGCCGGAAGCACCAGTGCCACGGAGAACCCGATTGGCATCCCCGTTCCTGAAATGGACGTTCAGGTAGGTGGTGCTACCACCGAGCAGGCAGGTGACGCGGCGTCTGATGACGACTCAGCCCCGTCTGACGGGTCAATAATTACGTCACCAACCAACCTGCAAATTCCGGGTCTGGATGTTGACGCCGATATCGAGCATGTCGGCTACACCGATGACGGCCGCATGGATGCGCCGGAAGACTGGGAAGATGTTGCCTGGTTCCAGTATGGATACTTCCCCGGAGCGAACGGCAATGCGGTGCTCGCGGGTCATCTTGACTCCACAACAGGTCCAGCGGTGTTCGCTCACCTTCACGAGATGGAAGTCGGCGACGAAGTCGTCGTCACTGGACACGATGGCGAAACGCTGACCTTCCGGGTCACCGAGGTCGAAACAGTCCTGGCCGAAGAAGCTCCTCTCGATCGCGTATTCGGCCCATCCGATACTCCGAAGCTGAACCTCATTACCTGTGAGGGGCACTTCGATGAGTCGGCCGAGGATTACGATCATCGTCTGATCGTCTATACCGAGCTTGTCGAGTCCTGATCTCCCGAGCCGCTGGAGTTTCCGACTCCCGGCACTTTCAGAAATTGCCACATATCTGTAAACTGCCTCCCAGCAACTATTGGACCTGGTGTTCATCGGGTGCCGTGGCTTCTGCGCGCCGCTGGTACGCCCCGACAACCACCTCCCTACGAAGATTCCGGGGGAACGCATGAGCAAACCGCACGCTGACGTGATCGTTCTGGGCCTTGGTGGAATGGGGGCCGCGATTGCGAACCATCTCACCTCCCGCGGAATGTCCGTGGTGGGCATCGATCGCTACCAGCCGGGACATCGCTTTGGCTCTTCGCATGGCAAGACCCGGATTATCCGGGAAGCCTATTTCGAAGCACCAGAGTACGTGCCGCTGGTTCGGCGCGCATATCAGCTATGGCGCGAGCTGGAGAACGACACGGGTCAGAAGCTCCTGAATATTCACGGCTTGCTCACCGTCGGTGGGGAGAACTCCGAACTGGTCAATGGCGTGCTTAAGAGCAGCGAGATGTATGGCATTGCTTGTGAGACACTGGACAACGCCGAGATCAGACGTCGATTTCCCGGTGCCGTTCCGAGTGATGATATGCACGGGGTGTTCGAGCCTACCGGTGGACTGCTCAATCCCGAGCAGTGCATCGAGGCTCACCTCTCGCTGGCTCGTGCTTGCGGGGCGGTGATCCGCGATGGTGAACGTGTGGTCAGATGGCGCGGCGATGAATCTGCGGTCGAGGTCAAGACTGATCAGGACACCTACCACGCGTCTCACCTCGTTGTCGCGGCTGGTCCATGGACCTCTGAGCTCCTTGCTGACCTGAATCTCCCGCTGGAGCGCTGGCGAGTCTTCTACGCGCACTATGATTCGGTCAAGCGAGATTTGTTCACGCCAGACGCGTTCCCGATCTCACTCTGGGATACACCGACCGGGGCCTACTACACGATCCCCTACCTTCCCGGACAGGGGATGAAAGTCGGCCGGCACGATGCTGGCGATGTCGTCGATCCCGATACGATGAAGCGTACCGTGGACGTGGCCGAGTTGCGGAGTCAGACGCAGACGATTGACCGCTATATGCCGGGATCCACTGGCCGGGTCCTCGAAGCCGAAACCTGCATCTATACCGTTACTCCGGACCATCATTTCATCATTGATCGACATCCGGAGCACGCGAATGTCTCCTACGCGTGCGGGTTTTCCGGCCACGGTTACAAATTTGCGACTGTTATCGGAGAAGTGATGGCTGATCTGGTGGAACATGGCCGGTCTGAACACCCGATCGGGTTCCTTTCGGCCGACCGATTCACGAATAATTAACGCAAGCGCCGTCAATATCAGCTGTTTCATTGTTTCCCCTCGCCATTGTGTGCTTGGATTAACTGAGCACGCTGTCAGAGAGGGGATACAATGGCGTATCGAATTCGTTTACTAGTGCCGACGAGCTACACCGAAGAAGCCAGAACGATGATCGAAGAGCACCCACGGGCGATCGTGATCGCGCGCGACGCGAGCCCGGATCATCACGGGGCCGATATCCTGACCATCGTGAGTAGTGAACCCCGAATCCTGCACGGTCTCCACCGATGGTGGATGGACCGGCAGCATGAGCGACGAGCTATCCCGCCGATGTCGATCGTTCAACTGGATGATACGCTGTTGTCGTTCAGCGAACTCTCTGCCGATGAGCTGGAGATGTTCGGTCGTCAGGAAGAACTCCCCCAGGCAAGCTAGCCTTTGTCCACCTCTCGAAACATGACGGCGCAGTATCCGCCTACCCGGTATTTTCTGCCACCTGGCAACGTTTCCCCATCATCGTTACGGCCAGCATTCGGACGGGCGGTATCGATCACCATTCTCCAGCTACTGCCCTGATGGTTCGGCGGCAGGGTGAACGTCACCGGCAGATTTCCCTGATTCATCAGCATCAGCAACGTGTCGTCGACGACTGGTTCACCGGTCGCGTCTATTTCGGTGATGGTGTCGCCAGCGAAACGAAGCCCGAACGCTTTGAACTCCGGATCATGGAAGTCCTCACCGGCCATGACCGATCCATCCGGACGATGCCAGCTGAGGTCGTCGACCGTTGATCCGTTGATCGGTCGACCCTTGAAGAACGTTCTGCGTCGAAGGTTCGGGTGGGCTTTCCGGAGCTCGATCAGGCGCTTTGTGAAGTCCATCAGCGCTTTCTGATCCTCACTGAGATCCCAGTTGAACCAGCTGACCTGGTTGTCTTGCGCATAGGCGTTGTTGTTGCCATGCTGGGTCCGGCCCATCTCGTCTCCACCGAGCAGCATCGGAACACCCTGAGACCAGAACAGCGTTGCGAGAAAGGTGCGCTTGCGTCGTTCGCGGAGCTCCATGATATCCGGGTCGTTGGTTACCCCTTCAACACCGCTGTTCCAGGCGACGTTGTCGTTGTTGCCATCCTGGTTGTCTTCACCGTTGGCTTTGTTGTATTTCTTCTCGTAGGAGACCAGATCGTTGAGGGTGAAGCCATCGTGCGCGGTTATGAAGTTGATGCTGGCGGTCGGGTTGCGGCCATCATCCTGATACAGATCGCTCGAACCGGTGATCCGTGTGGCCAGCTCCGCCAGTTGCCCGGGATCACCTTTCCAGAAGGAACGGACATTGTCCCGGAACTTGCCGTTCCACTCTGACCACCTCACTGGAAATCCACCAACCTGATAACCATCCATGCCGATATCCCACGGCTCGGCGATGAGTTTCACATTGGCGAGAATCGGGTCCTGATGCACGGCATTGAAGAACGACGCCCGGACATCAAAGCCGTCTGGCCCTCGACCCAGCGTGGTACAGAGATCGAACCGGAAGCCATCCACGTGCATCTCCTGGACCCAGTACCGCAGAGAATCCATGATCAGCTTCAACACCTGTGGGTGGTTGGCCTGAACGGTATTACCAGTGCCAGTGAGATTTGTGTAGAAGCGTGGGTCTTCCTCCAGCATGTAGTAGACGCTGTTGTCGATGCCCCGGTAGGCGATCGTTGGACCCTCTTCGTTGCCTTCCGACGTGTGGTTGTAGACGACATCGAGCAACACCTCGAGGCCCTCCTGGTGGAGCGCTTTGACCATCTCCCTGAACTCGTTGATCTGGCCACCTCGATCGTCGCTGGTGGCGTAGCGCGCGGTGGGTGAGAAGTAGTTCGTTGTCTGGTATCCCCAGTAGTTGGCAAGTCCGAGTTTCGTCAAGTTTTTGTCGTTGAGCATGTCGTGGATCGGAAGTAGTTCGATAGCCGTCACACCGAGCGATTTCAGATGTTCAATGCTCGCTGGATGGGCCATCCCGGCGTAGGTGCCCCGGATTTCCTCGGGGATCGCCGGGTTCATCATAGAGAACCCCTTGACGTGCGTCTCGTAGATGATCGACTCGTTCAGCGGAGTTTCGGGCGGTGAGTCATCTCCCCAGTCGAAATCTGGATCAACCACTACTCCCTTCGGGACACCCCAGGCGGAGTCTTCCTCACAGAAGCTGAGATCAGCATCTGGGTGATCGACAACGAACCCGTGGAGCGGCGCATCCCAGTTCGCCTGTCCGGCAAGCGCTCTGGCGTAGGGATCGATCAGCAGTTTGTTCGGGTTGAATCGATGTCCGTTCTGAGGCTCGTATGGCCCGTGAACACGGTAGCCGTAGAGCTGGCCGGGTTCGATGCCGGGCAGGTAGCCATGCCAGACGAATTGAGTTCTGGCGGGCAATGTGTATCGGCTTGTTTCGTTCGACGGGCTATCGGGATCGAAGAGGCAGAGTTCGACCTGCGTACCGTGCTCGGAAAACAGGGTGAAGTTGGTTCCGTGCCCGTCCCAGGTCGCGCCGAGTGGAAACGGTCGGCCCGGATAAATCCGGTCGGTCATCGGGCAATCTCCTCAGCTACGCGATGGCGCTCCCCGCATCGCGGTAGTCTACGTGCCATGATTTGTCAGGGTGGATCAGGCGACGATGTTCCGTCCTTCGTCCATCTCCAGATATTCACCGGTGTCGATGATCCCTTTCAGCGCCTGCACCACATCCCAGACGTCAACGTAGCGAGTGTAGAGGGCAATCGGCGCCAGACGGACGACGTTCGGTTCCCGGAAATCCGGAATGATCCCTCGTTGTTTGAGTGCCCGGGCTATCCGGGCGGCGTCGACATGTTCGATTGCAACGTGTCCGCCACGTCGTTCCGGCTCGGTCGGCGTGCCGATCACGTAGCCATAGGGTGGCGAGAGCAACCCGCTGGCTTCCATCACGTTCATCATGTACTCGGTCTGTTTTAGTGATTTCTTGCGAATGCGGTCCATCCCGGCTTCCCGGAAGATCTTCAGGGATCCGATGAGCGGCGCAGTCGACAAGAGGGGCACCGTGCTGATCTGCCAGGCTCCAGCTGCCGGTGCACTCTCCCATTCGTGGACCATATCGAACTGGCGCTCTTTGTTGTATCCCCACCAGCCACTGAGTCCCGGGCGGGTTCCGTGGTGTTGGCGATTGACGTAGAGCGCACCGACGCTCCCCGGCCCGGAATTCAGGTATTTGTAGTTGCACCAGTACGCGAAATCGACCCCGCTGGCGGTCAGTTCGTGCGGAACCGCGCCGGCCGAATGGGCACAGTCGAACCCGATCAGAATGCCGGCGTCGTGTGCCGCGCGGGTCAGTCGGCCAATGTTGAAGAGCTGTCCAGAGCGATACAGAACCGACGGCAGTACCGCCAGTGCGACATCCTCGGTCATAGCGGCGATGAGATCTTCTTCGTCGATCGTTCGACCGTCGCGACTCTCGACACGCACCAGATCGGTCTCCGGGTCGCCGCCACGCAGCAGAATCTGGCTCTGCAGCGCATAGATGTCGGACGGGAAATCGAGCGCCGTCGCGATGATCTTGCGTCGCTGGCCGTCGGGTCGATAGAAGGTCGACACCAGTTGATGCTGATTGACCGTCGTGGTGCCGGTGACCACGACTTCGTCTGGATAGGCGCCAACCATCTCGGCGGTCATTTCACCGAGCTGTTCCCCGAGCGTGAACCATTGCGGATCGGCGGCCATCCAGCCGTCGATCCCGAGGGTCTTCCACTGCTTCAGCGCGGCATAGACGGCGTCTTCAGCATCCCGGGAGAGCAGTCCGAGCGAGTTGCCGTCCATGTAGATCTGATCCTGCCGCGTGTGGAATCGTTCCCGGAACGGGGCGACTTCATCCTGTGAATCCAGGGTTGCTGCGTAATCCCGGGAGGCAACATCAGGATTCGGCACATTCTGCGTCATTTGAGGCTCCGATTCTGCATGATCGAGGTGCGGTTTGTGGTCTGGAGAAGATTGTACTCGTGATGCTCCGGTTTGTGAGCGGTTCACGGAACGACGAGCAGGAGCGTCGTTCATGACCACGCGGACTATAATACGGTCCGCGGCGTTGATACAGCCCGCTTGATCACGATCGTCAGACTTTCTGGTTCAGGATCGGGTGCGCCAGTGCGCGCAGGAGAGGAGTGTCCTGATGGGACAGTGGCAGGACGACGCACGATGCGCGGTGATGCTGACGTTCGATCTGGATGCCGAGACGCTCTGGCTCTCCGGTGATCTTTCGACACTTTCGAGGCCCGGTCTGATCTCGCAGGGCACCTATGGTCCGAAGGTGGCGGTGCCGTTGATCCTCGATCTACTGGATCGTCACGGGCTCCCGGCGACGTTCTTCATCCCGTCCTGGACAATCGAAAATCATCCAGATGCGGTGCAGTCGATCGTTGACGCCGGACACGAGATCGGCCATCACGGCTATATCCACGAGCATCCAACCGATCTGAGCCTTGCCGAAGAGGAAGCGGTGCTGGTGAGCGGTATTCAGGCGATTGAGCGTCTGACCGGCCAGCGGCCGGCCGGGTATCGATCGCCGGCCTGGGAGTTCTCCTCGAACACGGTCGAACTGCTGGACCGCTACCGATTCAGCTACTCCTCGAACCTGATGAGCGACATCGTGCCGTTTACCCATTCCGGGACCGATCTGATCGAGCTACCGGTCCAGTGGATCATCGATGATGCTCCATTCTTCTACTACCGGGCCGGGGGCCAGCGTCCGATCTCGAGTGCGTCGAACGTCTATCAGGTCTGGACCGAGGAGTTCGAAGGTCTTTACCGACTGGGCGGACTGTTCAATCTGACGATGCACCCACAGCTGATTGGTCGACCGGGTCGATTGCTGATGCTGGAACGAATTCTGGCCTACATACAGCAGTGCCCCGACGTCTGGTTTGCGACCGGGGCACAGGTTGCTGAATTCTGGCGGAATCGGGCAGGTAGCTAGCCGGCGAAACCGGCTGCGAGCTCGGCCTCCAGCCAGTCGGCTACCGCATCGTTATCCCGCTGTTGTTCGGGAATACTGTCCCAGACAGAATCAAAATACTCCCGGAACTGGGTGATTGCTTCTGGCGATGAAAATCGCAGCGCCATTCCGTCTCCGGAGTTGTCACTGGTGCCTGCGGGATCGTCTGGCGTGACGAATAGCACCCCGTGGTCCTCTTTGCCGACCAACCGCGCCGGAATGTCTTCGTCCAGAAAGCCGATCTGGTATCCGGGTCGGGTCCGCAGGAGTTTGACGGTCTCCCGGACGTGCTCCCGGACCTGCTCAGGCTCGAACTGGACATGGTCGCCCCACTTACCGGTTCGAATGTAGTCGCTAACCGCCTGTTTCGGGTAAGCGCAGCGGGACTTCCCGCCGTCCAGCACCTTCAACAGAGCAGATCGCTGAGCCCGTACCCACCACTTCAGCAGGAGTGGATTCTCGGGCTGTACGCCGAACGTTCCCTCGAACACCGACAACTGATCGAACATCCAGGCGGCCGGCAAGGTACACAGTCGATTGATCATCGCAAACCGATCCGCACTGGTCGCTTCGATCTGTGTTCGATGGCGAGCAAAATCCACCGGATCCAGTCCTTCACGCCGGGCCAGATCGATCAGCTTGTCCAGAGATTGTTCGATGCCGTCGCTGAGCAACTTCGCCTCGGCCGCGAACATCTCGTATTCGTGATCGGTGAGTGGCGTTGTCAACTGTCTGAACGCGTTGACGACGGCTCCCTGTGCTTCCATGCTCAGGTCGGCGAACTCATGCCAGGTTGAGCGCGCAACTCCGAGCTGCTCGAGCGTGTAGGCCAGTTCACCTTCGAGCTTCTTGGCGGATCGTTCGAACTCGATGAAATACTCCGGGCTTACCCGGAAGGACGAAGCGATGCTGGCAAGAATCGAGAACGACGGAACGCTGGACCCCCGTTCGATTCGTGACAGATATGCAGAGGACACACCGCAGCGAGAACCGAGGTCGCGGAGCGACCACCCCTCTCGCTCTCGGAGTTCTTTGACAGCCGGGCCGATGTGCTGGCGCACCTGATCGGGACGGAGGTCACTCGTTGGGTCGCTACTCACAAGAACCGCTCCCCTCTCATCTGATGGTGTATGAAACATGCTGGTCATCCAACTCACCAGTCGGAATGATCCAGATAGATATTGATTTGTGGCGTATACGCTCCAGGCTCAGCAATCTCCAGAATCATATACGCCGTGCTCCCTCTATTCTACCTTTTGTTTGGTTAGTTACAAATTTCACCAGCAACATACGCGTTCCCTGCCAGATTTGCGTTGAATTGGCATGCGTGACAGAATGCAGCATTATGAGTGACGTTGCCGAAATTTTGCTCGCCAGAGCGTGGAACAGTCTGCAGTTCCACCAGCCTCTGACCACAGTCTGCGCCCGCGAGATCCGGGTGATATATCCGGGTGTCTGGACGCATGGGCTCGGTCCGGACTTCCGGGATGCAATGCTGGATATCGATGGTCGCCTTGTCAATGGTGATATCGAAGTCGAGATCCAGGCATCTGGCTGGTCAGATCACCGTCATGATCAGAATCCTGGCTTCGATCGGGTCATCCTTCAGGTCGTGATTCAGGACGACCTGGAACATCAGGTGCAGCGATCCGATGGCGGACGGGTCCCCAGAGTCGATCTGACCACCTGGCTGCACAGACCGATCGACCTGACGGAAACGTTCCCAGAAGTGCGTCCGCTCGGGGCGATCGGCTTTGAACCGTGTGCGCCGGCGGTCGCCGCGGAACAGCCAGCCCTGATCCGGGATATCTGGCAGCGGGCCGGCGATCAGCGATTGCAGGAGAAGGTTACGTCGATCAGTGGCGAGATGGCGGTTCAAACTCCGGCTCAGGTTCTGTATAGCGGACTGCTCGATGCGCTCGGATTCAGCAGGAATCGCCAGCCGATGGTCGAGATCGCCAGCCGGATGCCAATCGATCAGTTGGAAATCGCGCTATCTGGCTTCTCTGGTGCAGATCGCTTCTGGAGTGCTGCAGGGTTGATGCTCGGTGTCGGCGGGTTTCTGCCGCTCAGTCCGGCCGATGCCAGCATTGGACGGCTCGAACCCACGCAGATCGGACAGATCGAGCGTGCATGGCACGAACTGGGCACTGCCTGGCACGGGCTGGAGGTGAGTCCGGGATTCTGGACACTGACCCGTATCCGACCGGCAGGGCATCCGGTTCGGCGACTACTGGCTGGGGCGGTGATCGTCTCCGCCCATGGCGGGGAGATCGTGCAGCAGCTGGTCCAGTGCCTTACCGATCAAGCCCCCAGGCGGGCACTCTTGCGGTGGATCGCCGATGAGAATCCGTGGCTGGGTCGAACCCACGCTCACGAGCTGATCGTCAACGTACTGCTTCCCTTTGCGATTGCCTATGGTCAGGAGGCGAGACAGTCGGCGCTGCTCGATCAGGCCGCGGAGATATGGGAGACGCTGCCGGCCGGGAGTGGCAATGCCGTAACCCGCAAGACCCGGGACCAGATCTGCGGAGA
>SLFF01000350.1 GCA_007124395.1 Thermomicrobiaceae bacterium
CACGTATCTCGCGCTACGGCAGTAGATGCTCGCTGTACGAGAACGGGTTCGGGGTCCCGCCGGTATGGATGAACACCACGTTTTCGTCTGGCCCGATCTTCCCTTTGCGAATCTCCCCGATCAACGCAGCCAGTGACTTCCCGGTGTAGACCGGGTCCACGATCAGCGCCTCGGTTCGAGCCGCCAGCGAGATCGCCTCGATCGTCGCGTCACCGGGAACCGCATAGCCCGGAGACCCGTACTCCGCCGAGGCATCGAAATCATCACGGGTGATCTCGATGCCGTAGCCCAGCAACTCCGACGTTCGCATGGCGAAGTCGAGCACGTAGTCATAGGGATCATGATGATCGCCAATGTTCACCGCATGCACCCGATACTTCTCACCCAGGAGTTTCCCGGCGAGAACAAGGCCTGCCGCCGAGGCTCCGTAGACCAGAAAGATCCGGTCTGGCTTGATCTGGAGCCGTTCGAACTGCTCGAGCATCTCAACCGCCCCGATCAGAAAGCCGAACGCTCCGGCAATCGTCGAATAGGGGTCTTCAGCAGTGTCGTAGACCACGTGCCCTTCTCCTTCGAGACGCTCTTTCAACGCTCGATACTCAGCGTGCAGCACGTCCGGATCGGCGCTGGAAGGCTCGATGACTTCGGCACCAAGCATCCTTGCCAGCAAGAGATTCCCGTTGACGATCGCGTCCTGATCGCTCGGGATTTTCAGAATGTGAGCACTTAGCCCGAACTTCGCGGCCAGTGCAGCATGTAGACGAGCGTGGTTGGAAACGGCCGGATTCATGATGGTCATCGCGGTGGCGCCGCGTTGCCGGATATCGGCCAGCCGGAACTCCAGATGCCGGACCTTGTTCCCGCCAAAGGCGAGACCCGTCTGATCTTCGCGCTTGATGAATATCCGTGGCGCATCCGGTCCAAGCGCCTCTCTCAATCGCGGCGCTTCTTCCAGCGGTGTTGGCAAATGAGCGAACCGCTCCCGAGGCAGTCGATGAACCGGCTCCAGCAACTGATCGCGGGTAAGTGGCAGTGTGGTGGTCATCACGGGCTCCTCATCAGGCAGATTCATTGGTCAGGTCATCATTGCAACGCTAAACCAGCAGGAACCGGCATGCAACAGGTGCCATCTGCTCCGTGTCGCATTCCGCGTATTGCCCGGGCAGGCCGGGTCGTTTACGGTAGCAGCAACTCAAACTGGTCAGTGACCGCAACAGATTGAAGGATGTCATGACGTCGCAACAACCCGGAAACCGGCTGGCAGGTCGAACCGCGCTAGTCACCGGCAGCACGCGCGGCCTCGGACGCACGATCGCAGAGTGGCTCGCCCGGGAAGGGGCAGATGTCATCGTCACTGGTCGAGATGAGCCAGACGTGCAAGCGTCGGTAGAAGCGATAAGGGATCTCGGCGTCGACTCCTTCGGGGCGGCAGCAGATCTCTCGAAACCGTCACAGATCCACGGGCTGGCTTCGGCCATCTTCGATCGCATCGACCGACTCGACATCCTCGTCAACAACGCCGGAATGAGCATCATCGAAGACTGCTGGGACGTGAGCGACGAACACTGGGACTACCAGATGAACGTCAACCTCCGGGCGCCGTATATCCTCTCCCAATACGCCATTCAGCACATGATCGAACAGAAGATCCCCGGCCGGATCGTCAACATCAGCACCATCGGAGCGCATCGAACACACGGAGACCGGGCCGTCTACAACATCGGGAAAGCCGGCGTGGAGATGATGACCTCGGCGATGGCGTTCGAGGTCGCCTCACACGGCATTACGATCAACTGTGTCGCACCCGGAGCCATGGCCGATCGACCCGGCCAGGAATTGACACCGGAAGAACGCGAACGAATTGCCCGCGGAATCCCGGTTGGACGGGTCGGCACCGGAGATGACATCGCCTCGGCCGTTACCTACTTCTGTTTGCCGGAATCGAGCTTCATTACCGGCGAAACATTGCTGGTGACGGGTGGGCATGAATCGAAACTCTGGGAACCGAGCTAGAACCGTTCAGCAAAGGAGCAGCGTCAGTTTCGTTTGCTGGAATTCCCAACTACGCCCGGGAGCTCGATACAGCGCTAGAGTGATAGACCGAAAGGAAAACGTGCATATGCCAGCGACAGAACGTGCGCCTGAAGACTTCGTATCAAGTGTTCAACGCCCGGCGGACTTTGATGATTTCTGGAATACGCTCCTCGAAGACGTGGCCAGAATACCGCTGAATCCGTCGATGGAGCATGTACCAATGCGCTCCACTGACGAGGTGGACGTATACGAGATTGGCTACGACAGTCTGGACAACGTCCGGATCGCGGGCTGGTACTGTGTCCCGAAGGATTCGTATCTGCCACCGCCCTATCCCGGTCTGCTAATCGTTCCCGGATACGTCTCGGAACCGACGCTTCCGAAATCCTGGGCGAAACAGGGCTATGCAGCTATCGGAGTGGCGCCCAGAGGGAAACTCCGGTCCAACGCCCAGTACAACCCGGGCTATCCCGGTCTGCTGGTCGACAATATCGTCGACCGGAATACCTACTCGTATCGCGGGTTCTACATTGACGCCTGCCGGGCGGTCGATTTCGCCCTGACCAGACCAGAAATCGACCACTCACGGATCGGGGTTCACGGTTCGAGTCAGGGTGGTGCGTTGACGATTACCACGGCAGCGCTGCGTCCAGACGTCATCACCTGCGGAGCGGCCGGTGCTCCATATCTCTGCGGATTCATGGAGGCGGCCGCGCTGACTCACTCCTACCCATACGAGGAGATCAACGAGTATCTTCGCCTGTATCCGGAGCGAGAAGAGCAGGTTCGCAAGACACTCGAGTATTTCGACGGCAACAATTTCGCGCCGAATATCAAAGCGCCAATGCTCGTATACATCGGCCTTGAAGATGACGTTTGCCCGCCGGAAACTGGATTCGCGGTCTACAACGCGATGACGTGTGAGAAAGTGCTGCATACCGCCGAGCACTGCGCACATGATGCCGGCGCATTCTGGGAGATGGTTGAGGTAGAAGCGTTCCTTGCAAAGCATCTGAATCCAAGCGCTTCATCCCAGCGTGCCGATACCACGGTCGGATAGGAGACAGACATGAGTGATCTACCCAACGGTTTCAAAGAGTACTGGCAGAACGTCGATGACGAGCTAGCCCGGTATCCAGGAAATCCCGAGCTCGAAGAAGTCCCTATGCACTCGACCCACTTCTGCACCGTTTTCTGGGTGAAACTCACCAGTATCGGGCCAGTCAGGATTGGCGGCTACCTCAGCATTCCACACGGTGACGGTCCTTTCCCGGCGATCATGCAGACGCCAAAATACGGCTCCGTCAACCACGTCCCGGACTACAACGATCGCAAACGCTATGTCATGTTCACACTCATGCACCGTGGGCAACGACTCACCGATGAACCTTGGGCCGCAGCCTACCCCGGATTGCTGACTGAAGGAGTTGACGATAAGGATCGTTATGTCTATCGCTCGATCGTTGCAGATTGTCTCCGTGGCGCAGAGTTCCTGCAGAGCCGTCCAGAGGTCGATTCAGATCGCATTGCGGTGGTTGGCGACGATCTGGCACTGATCACGGCGTCTCGCAGGCCTGAATTCAGTCATGTTCACGCCGCAGGGTTTCTCTTCCATCGTTTGATGGATCATCGGGAGCGCTCGTCTGCCTATCCGGTGGAAGAGGTCAACGATTACCTGCGAACGAATCCCGATGACGCCAGACGCGTGGCAGAAACACTGGCACACTTCGAACCGATTCATCACGCCCCGGCAATCAAGGCTCGCACGTTGTTGTCGATCGGCGATGACGGCGCTATTGGCGGTCCTGAATGGCTAGCACAGCTGGCGGAGCAAATCGGGGGCCCTGTCGAGGAGTACCGGGTTACCCATCGCGGTGGGACAGATAACGACTCGATCGACGCCTGGCTCGCAGGCCAGCTCGGACGTGAACCGATGTCGAAGTTCCGGCGAACGCTGCCATGACCCTAGTGAATGTTTCGCAAGCGGCCTGCCCGTTCCCGTCCAA
>SLFF01000381.1 GCA_007124395.1 Thermomicrobiaceae bacterium
ACGAAGTCTGCACCTGGAGATGGCCCGCCGTGCCGCAGCAAGAATGCAGCCGGAAGATGGGACCAACCAGAATGAACCGATCCCACCGCCACCCACCGCACCAGGGCTACGCGAATACCTGTTGCCTGGTCTGCTGATCGCGGGTGTCTTGTTGCTGGCCAGTGCAGTGTTGCGGCGCCTGTTGCCCTGACAGTGGCCCTCACCCCCGGCCCCTCTCCCAACTCTGGGAGAGGGGGATAGTTTAAGTCCGGTAGACTGGCGACCCATTCGGCTTCGATCAGGAAGACGAACAACAGGCGCCAACGGAGAGAGATTGATTCCGCAGTGCTACTCAGTTGCCTCTATCCGGACGGCATGTCCAGATAGACCGTCTTGGTCTGCGTGAAGAACTCCATGGCAGCGCGGCCCTGCTCGCGGGAGTACGAACTCGAGTCCTTCATTCCGCCGAATGGCACGTGGGGTTCAGCGCCGGCCGTTTCCGAGTTGACGTGAACGATTCCGGCCTCGATCTGACGGATGAACTCGAACGCCCGACCGATGTCGCGGGTTGCCAGCGATGCGCTCAGGCCATAATCGACCTTATTTGCGATCTTGATGGCGTCCTCGATCGAATCGACCCGGATCACGCCGATAACCGGACCGAAGATTTCCTCCTGGGCGATCCGCATCTCGGGCTTCATGTTGTCGAAGATCGTCGGCGCCACGAAATAGCCGTGGTCGTAGTCTGAACCGGATAGTTGCTCACCACCGGTACGCACGGTGGCGCCTTCTCGTTTTCCGATGTCGATGTACTCCAGCACTCGATTTCGCGCGTCCTCTGAGACAAGTGGCCCCATGTAGTTTTCTTTATCGATTCCGGGTCCGACCTTGAGCGCCTTCGCCCGATCGACGAGTGCATCCGTGAACTGATCGGCAATTCGACCAACCACAATCGCCCGGCTCGTGGCCGTGCACTTCTGGCCGGTTGACCGCATAGCGCCGGAAATCGCCAGTTCGACCGCCTGATCAACACTTGCATCGTCGGCAACGATCAGTGGGTTCTTGCCACCGAGTTCCAGTTGGACACGTGCGCCGCGATCGGTCGCCACCCGGTAGAGTTGCTTTCCGACCTCCGCTGAGCCGGTGAACGTGACCCCGTTGACCTTCGGGTTCGTGGCGAGTTCGTTGCCGACAACCGAGCCCGGCCCCTGCACCATGTTCAACACCCCATCCGGAAGACCCGCTTCGGCCAGGGTCTCGACAATCAGATGGGCGGTCAATGGGGTCAGTTCTGCCGGCTTGAACACCGCGACGTTGCCGTAGGCCAGACATGGTGCGAGCTTCCAGATCGGAATCGC
This sequence comes from Thermomicrobiaceae bacterium, assembly GCA_007124395.1. GTDB lineage: Bacteria > Chloroflexota > Chloroflexia > Thermomicrobiales > Thermomicrobiaceae > SLMJ01. Next base: position 1,338 of record SLFF01000381.1, read on the forward strand.
GGCTGGGAAATTCCACGGTGTAATCACCCCGACTACTCCCAGCGGAACCTGCTCGGTGTACAGAAATGTGGTCGGGTTCGTGGCCTGGTAGTTTTCTCCGAACGGCCGCAATGGCTCCCCGGCGTAGTAGCGGAGAATCGCCACCCCTCGCATGACCTCGCCGACACCTTCTGCGATCGTCTTGCCTTCCTCGAGGGTGAGCGCCTCACCGACTTCGCTGGCTCGCTGCTCGAGCAGGTTTGCCGCCTTGTGGAGAATCGCCGAGCGCTGCGGTCCGGACGTCCTGCGCCACTCTGGCAGGGCGGCAACCGCGGCGTCGATCGCACTGCGGACATCTTCTACCGTCGACCGGGGAAACTCCCCGAGCACTTCTCGAGTATCGGCCGGGTTCTGGTCGGGGCGACGCTCAGCGGCCGAGGCGTCGACCCACTTACCATTGATGAAGTTCTGATAGGTGCGTTCGGCTGTTGCCATGAATTCCTCCTGATGAAGATGCTCGGACCCTGCCGTGGTCGCCCGACTCGGCAGGGGCACGAGTGAAACAGACACGCGTTCAGTTCATCGTCTGGACGATCTTCTGCCATTCTAGCAGAGCAGTTCAGGACGACTCTCTGACTGGGTGGCACAAATGTTCTAAAAACGCTTGACATCAGAGAACGGGTGTTCTACTATAATACGTACAGATGTTCGGAACGCGAGTTCTAAAAGGAGCGCCGTACGTATGCACCGATCACCAATCATCGCCGGAACATTGGCCAGCTTTATCATTGTATTCATCGTGTCCATGCTGGCAGTCGGCTTCGGTGTCGAGCTGGCACAGGCTATCTCTCAGTCCGCGCCGCTGATCGTGGCCAGTGGACTGGCAATCGGCCTGGGTGCTGCGTTGCTCCAGCGAGAGCTCGCCTGACACAACGACATTCCTTTACCACCTCTATCCCCACACTCCCCCGTGTGACGCAGCGGCCCGGTCTCCCCCTCCGGGTCGTTGTGGTTAAGGCATTGAACAGAGACGAATTAGATGCCGGATTCGTCATGTTCCGCAGCCGATATTTGTAATTCAGCTTACATTCCGTTATTTGCATGTGCTTTACCATAACATCACCGCGAGCGGGACCATACAGATGCGCCGTAGTTATAACGACCCCGGAAGGGAGTTGCAGCAACATGGTTCTCCCTGGTGATTGCACGTTTTTCGTACTCCCGCATGCTCGATAAAAACGTTCAGGTTGCCGTGGTGCCCAGAGCGAGCAACTAGACTCAGTACCGCTCTATGAATCAGGCGTTTTGCCTCGAAAGTCATGGGGCATGACGCCGAGCCAGCGGCAACCGTAACGCAACCTGGACGCTTGATCGCAACCAGGAAGATAAGGAGTGAACGGTTATGAATCTGAAGGTGAAATCCGCGTTGGTACTGGCAGTACTGGCCCTCATGGCGAGCGGGCTGACCGCCTTCGCCAATCAAGGCAACAGTCAGCGCGCTGAACGCGAATCCGTTACTTTCGAAGTTGGCGATATCGAAGGCGAATCGACATTACTGCGCAATAACAACGGCATTCAGATGCGTCTGAATGCCAGCGGTCTGGATCCTGGTGACGTCGCAACTGTCTGGTGGGTACTGTTTGAGGGTGACGAAATCCGGAGTGCATTCTACGGAGCTGGCTCCGTAGTGGGAGGATCTGGGAAGGCGAATTTCGCGGCCCACCTTCCAGAGGGTCGGCTTACCGTCGATCCTGACTTCGAAGCCAATCAACTCGTCATGGGCGAAGCGGAAGACGCTATTCTTGGTGATGCCCGCAACGAAGACGTGATGCTGGTGCTCCGGACTCACGGGCCGAGAATCCCTGGATTGATGAGCGAGATGCTCAAGACACACGATGCAGGGTGTACGTCCGCACTCGACGGCGCCGAGAATCGCGATGCTAATCACCCGCTTCTAAACGAAGGTGATCTCCCTCATCTGGCCGGGCCAAACACGTGCATGAACCTGGCGATGGTTCTCCACGAAGCTAACTAGTGTTGCAGCTGCGGTAGCGCATTCGTGCAACCCGCTCGGTGGTATCCACCGCTCCGGCATTGTTGCTGGAGCGGTGTTTCATCTATCGCGCTCCAGCCCACTTCCCATCCATTCAGCGAATCTCATTCGTCCCCGACTCGCTCGGCACCGGGTCGGTGCGGTCAATGTCATCGCCGGAACGCGATCACTGCTTACAGTTAGCGTGTGATGATCTTATGGAAAAGGTGGGCTACTCGCGCCACCGGCGATATCGGGTGCTGATTGCCCCGCGGATCGAGCGCGTGTCGCCGCTCTGTGGTTCGTGCAGCAGGCCGCTGGCAACCACGCCGGCAAACGCGATCAGGAAGGTAACGATGAAGACGAACTCGAAACTGAAGGCATCGACCATAATGCCGCCGAGCACCGGAATGAACGCCACGAAGCCGAGGATGGTGTTGGTCAGCCCGAAGTAGGCCGGTCGTTGCTCTGGCTCGGCAACGTCCATGACATACGTCAGGTTCGCCAGCGCCTGGGCACTCAGCGCCGCACCGTACAGCACGAAGATCAACCCGAAGACGTAGAAGATCGAATCATCCCCGCCGGGAACTCGTTCCGCGAACGTATCCCAGCCATAGAGCGGTGGCAGCAGGAGCGCGATCATCGGGATTCCGAGTCGCATCAATGCGGCAACCTGAAGCACG
>SLFF01000155.1 GCA_007124395.1 Thermomicrobiaceae bacterium
AAGAGGAAGTCTGGCTGGCCAAGCGCATGGAGCGCGGCCTTATCGCAGAAGAGCGCATCAAAAACGGTGATTACCTCACTGACTCCGAACGGTTCGAACTCAATGCCGACAAGGAAGACGGAGATCAGGCCCGCTCTCATCTGATTCAGGCGAACCTGCGCCTGGTCGTCAGCGTGGCCAAGAAGTACGTTGGCCGCGGTCTCTCGTTCCTCGACCTGATTCAGGAAGGCAACATTGGCCTGATGAAGGCGACGGACAAGTTCGACTACCGACGTGGCTTCAAGTTCTCCACTTATGCCACCTGGTGGATCCGACAGGCCATCACCAGGGCTATTTCCGATCAGAGCCGCACCATCCGTCTCCCAGTTCATGTGGGCGAGACGATTAACCGGGTCAAGAAGACCGGTCATCGCCTGCAGCAGATCTTCGAGCGGGAACCGACCTCGGAAGAGGTTGCCCGGGCAATGGACGTCCCCGAGGAGAAAGTGCGCCAGGTACTGGACGCATCACGCCTTCCGGTGTCACTCGAAGCGCCCGTGGGCCAGGAAGGCGATGCTTTCCTGGGAGACTTCATCGAAGACGAGACGATGCCCCCACCGCTGGAGCTCGCTTCACAGCAACTGCTGAAAACCCAGATCACCGACGCACTGTGCCGCCTGACCGAGCGAGAACGCCGCATCGTGATTCTCCGCTTCGGGCTGGACGACGGTCAGTTCCGGACGCTGGAAGAAGTCGGCCGCGAGTTCGGGATCACGCGAGAGCGAATTCGCCAGATCGAGGCGAAGGCGCTCCGCAAGCTGCGTAACCCGCAGCATTCCGAGACGCTCAGGGGCTATCTCGACTAGTCAATCCGGCCGGCACGAACCAGAAGATGATTACAGGGCGCGTCAAACGACGCGCCCTTTTCTTTGCCAGTGATTATGTCGATACGCGGGAGATCGCCAATGCCACGTTGTGCCCACCGAAGCCCAGCGAATTGCTCAGGATGTGATTCAACTGAGCTTTGCGAGGCCCCTCTGTCACGTAGTCGAGGGTGCAATCCGGGTCCGGGTTCTCGTAGTGCCATGTCGGTGGAATGACACCGCTCAGGATCGACTGAATTGTAAAGACGGCTTCGACTGCAGCGCCAGCCCCTAGCAGATGGCCGGTGAGCGCCTTTGTCGAACTGATCGGTGGTGCAGTCTCTTCACCGAAGACTGACGACGTAGACAGCGACTCCAGCCGATCGTTCAACGGTGTGGACGTCCCATGCGCATTGATGTAGTTAATGTCACCGGGTTCAAGGCCCGCCTGTTCGATCGCGATGCGCATCGCTCTGGCTGCCCCACTGCCATCCATCGCCGGTTGAACGATGTGTGACGCATCTCCAGTAGCGCCGTAGCCAGTGATCTCCGCGAGAATCGTGGCACCGCGAGACTGGGCATGTTCCAGTGATTCGAGAATCAGAACCGCTGATCCCTCTGCGATGACGAACCCGTCCCGCGTCGAGTCAAACGGCCTGCTTGCGGTCGTCCCTTCGGAGTTGCGCGTCGACAGCGCCTGAAGCGCCGCAAATCCAGCAACTGATCCACGAGTCACCGCTGCCTCAGAGCCGCCCACGATCATCACATCGGCGTCATTGCGTCGAATCGTGTTGGCACCCTCACCTATCGCGTGTGCGGCGCTAGCGCAGGCAGATAGAGTGGCGAAGTTCGGACCTTTGGCACCCAGCGTGATCGAGACGTAGCCGCTGGCCATATCGGCGAGATACATCGGTACGAAGAACGGGCTGACCCGACTCGGCCCGCGCTCGTTCAGTGTCGCGATCTCTCGCTCGATCGTCTCCATGCCGCCCATTGCGGTACCGATCAATACGCCGATCCGATCCGCGTTGGATCGATCGATGGTCAACCCCGCGTGCTCGGTAGCATCGAGACTCGAGGCCACTGCCAGTTGAACGAATCGATCAGACCGGCGAGCCTCTTTCGCCCCCAGATACGCCTTCGGATCGAAATCGAGCACTTCGCCGGCAACCTGCGAACTGAGATCGCTGGCATCGAATCGCTGAATCGGGCCGGTTCCAGACCGGCCCTCCATCAGTGATTCCCAGACGGCGTCCAGCGTTGACCCGATCGGACTATGGATTCCCATTCCGGTCACGACAACGCGGTTCGTCTTCTGGTCAGTCACGCGTCAGCACCTCCGGGTTCAGACAGCGAGGTGGCGTTGTGCCGTTGAGCACCGCCAGGACATTGTCGGCAGCGAGTTTGGCCATTCGTGATCGTGTCACTTCGCTGGCACTCGCAATATGAGGACAGACGACCGCACGATCGATGCTAAGCAATGGATGATCTGCCGGAATCGGCTCGGGATCAGTGACGTCGAGTCCGGCGCCCCAGATCTCACCCGATTTCAACGCTTCAACGAGCGCATCGGTATCAACGACCGGTCCCCGGGCTGTGTTGATCAGAATCGAACTCGGCTTCATCTTCTTGAACTGTTCAGTGCTGAACAGTCCCCGGGTCTCCGGTGTAAGCGGAGTGTGAACCGAAACGAAGTCGCTTCGAGAGAGGAGATCATCGAATTCAACATGTTCGACGCCGAGCTCGGACTCGGCCGACTCGTTGCGGTACATGTCCGAATAGATGACCGTCATGTTGAATCCGGCGGCGCGTTTCGCCATCGCCACGCCAATCCGGCCCATTCCAACGATACCGAGCGTTGCGCCGTAGACATCCTGACCGAGGTACCCCAGTGGCTCCCAGGTCTTCCACTCGCCCCGGGCAATGGACTGATGTGATTCCGAAACGCGTCGGGCGGCCGACATCAGCAGTGCGAAGGCGAAATCCGCAGTGGTATCGGTCAGCACATCCGGCGTAATACATACGGCGATTCCGCGCTGCGTGCAGGCATCGACATCGATATTGTCGTAGCCCACCGCAAAATTGCTCACGACCTTTACCGATGGAAGCTTGTCGAGCACGCTCCCGTCGATCTTGTCGTTCAGTGTCGAGAGAATGCCTTCGGCCCCCTCGACGTGCTCCAGCAGTCTTTCTGGCGACGGCGGCAACTGCTCCGGCCAGACGACGACGTCGGCTCCTGAGCTTTCCAGTGTTTCCAGCGCTACTGCTGGAATTTTTCGGGTCATTGCAATACGCATCCCGGTACTCCCTCCTGTACACGCGCATTCTAAGCGGCAGCACCGCTACGGGCAACAAGAACGATCAAACCCGGATTCAGAACATGTGTTCGCAACCCGGTTGAAGCCGACCGGAAACGGGTGATATGATGTGGTCGGTTGAGTCCTGAGTTCGATGCGCTGCAAATAGTGTGTTGAGCCAACGTAAGATAACAAAAGGGAGCTGCTAAGCGGGTCTCGTGGGATCCGGGGTTGCGGCACCCACCTGCTTTTGCAGGTTCAAGACCTTATCAGTGGTCGAGCTACAGGACTCTCCTTTTTCTTCATCTGCACCCCACTAAACCGGAGCAAGCCGTGTCGACAGGCGGACTCAAAGCCCCGATTACGATCCTGCACGGTGATAACAGACTCGAGATACGCGACCGCCTCTCAGCGGCCCGTGAGTCGATCGATCCGACCGGGCTGAGCACGTCGGTGTTCGAGGACGCCAGCCGGGTAACGGACGACGTCGCTCTGGCCACCGGATCTCCGGGATTTTTCGGTGCGGATCGACTGGTCATCTGTCACGATCTGATTACTCCATCGACCGGCGGACGCCGCCGCTCTTCATCAAAGAAACAGACCGAATCAGATCCGCTTGCATTTCTTGGCTCAACCGCGCCTGGTGTGTGGGTCATCATAGTGGAACCGAGCCTGAAGAAACCAGACGAGAAGCGCGTCAGGTCGATCTCAGACGCTGTCGACGTTCAGCAGATCAATGTGCCGCGTGGGCGCGGATTGATCGACTGGGCTTGTGAACGGGCGAGACGGCACGATGCAATGCTGGACGGCGCTACCGCGACTCGTCTGGTCGAAGCATTATTTCCAGGCACATGGCGCGAAGTTGCTCGCCAGAACGACGTCCCG
>SLFF01000274.1 GCA_007124395.1 Thermomicrobiaceae bacterium
CAGTCCGACGATCTCGATCGTCTCGCCCGGCTTGACAATGCCACGCTCAACACGGCCGGTCACCACCGTGCCACGTCCCTTGATGCCAAACACGTCTTCGATCGGCATCAGGAACGGCTGGTCGATCGCACGCTCTGGCGTCGGAATGTAATCATCCACCGCCTGCATCAGCTCGAGAATCGGTGCATATTCATCGGCCGACGGATCGGTCGAGTCCGACTCCAGTGCCGCCAGTGCGGATCCGCGAACAATCGGAATCTCATCGCCCGGGAAGTCGTAGCTGCTCAGCAGCTCCCGGATCTCCAGCTCCACTAGCTCGAGAAGCTCTGGATCATCCATCATGTCGCACTTGTTCAGGAAGACCACCATCGCCGGGACTTCCACCTGGCGTGCCAGCAGAATGTGCTCTCGCGTCTGCGGCATCGGTCCGTCCGGCGCACTCACGACCAGAATGGCCCCGTCCATCTGCGCCGCACCCGTGATCATGTTCTTCACATAGTCAGCGTGGCCCGGGCAGTCAACGTGGGCATAGTGTCGTGCCGACGTCTCGTACTCGACGTGGGCAATGGCGATCGTGATGCCACGCTCGCGCTCTTCCGGAGCGTTGTCGATCGAATCGAACGACCGGTAGGAAACGGCGCCAGCCAGACCGAGGGTCTTGGTGATGGCCGCAGTCAGCGTCGTCTTGCCATGGTCGACGTGACCGATCGTCCCGATGTTTACGTGCGGCTTGTTCCGCTCAAATGTCTTCTTTGCCACGTACTTCTTCCTCCATTACGCTTCGGATCGAGATCCGAATGAACCGATATCCGAACTAACCCTTTTCGGCTTTCTCGCGCAGCTCTGCTGCCAGGCTATCCGGCAACGGATCATAGTGCGAGAACTCCATCGTATAGCTCGCTCGACCCTGCGTTGAGGATCGAAGATCCGTCGCATAGCCGAACATATTCGCCAGTGGGACGAATGCCTTCACCACCTGGGCACCAGCGCGATTCTCCATGCCCTCGATGCGACCGCGACGGGAGCTCAGATCGCCCATGACGTCGCCCATGAAATCTTCAGGGGTGACGACTTCGACTTTCATCACCGGTTCCAGCACGATCGCCTTACCGACACGCAGTCCTTCTCGAACCGCCATCGAGCCAGCAACCTTGAAGGCCATCTCGTTGGAGTCGACATCATGGAAGGAGCCGTCAACGAGCGACACCTTGATATCCACCACCGGGTGACCTGTCATGCCGCCAGTTTCCAGCGTCTCGCGAACACCCTGCTGAACGGCCGGGATGTACTCGCGCGGAATCGTACCGCCGACGATCTTGTCCTCGAAGACGAAACCGCCACCACGATCGAGCGGCTCGACTTCGAGCCAGACGTGACCGTACTGACCACGACCACCCGACTGTCGGACGAAACGGCCCTCGACACGCGCGTCTCGCGTAATCGTTTCTTTGAAGGCCACCTGCGGCTGACCGATGTTTGCGCCGACTTTGAACTCACGGAGCATACGGTCGACAATCACGTCCAGGTGAAGCTCACCCATACCGCGAATAATCGTTTGTCCGCTGTCCTCATCGGTGTGAACCTGGAATGTCGGGTCCTCTTCAGCCAGACGGCCAAGAGCAACACCCATCTTGTCCATGTCCTGGCGGGTCTTCGGCTCAACAGCCACCGAGATTACCGGCTCAGGGAACGTAATGTTCTCCAGCATGATCGGGTGGGCCTGTTCACAGAGCGTGTCACCCGTGAAGGTGTTCTTCAGGCCGATGACGGCACAGATATCGCCAGCGAGCACTTCTTCCACCTCTTCACGGTGGTTGGAGTGCATACGCAGCAATCGGCCGATTCGCTCCCGATCACCCTTGGACGAGTTGTACGTGTACGTCCCGGAATTGAGCTTGCCAGAGTAGACACGGACATATGCCAGGCGACCGACGTGCGGATCGGATACGATCTTGAACGCCAGCGCTGAGAACGGCTGGCCCTCTTCCACGGTCCGCTCCTCTGGCTCTTCCGTCTTCGGGTTGATACCAGTGACCGGCGGCACGTCGAACGGAGACGGCAGGAAATCGATAACGGCGTCGAGCATTCGCTGAACACCCTTGTTCTTCAGCGCGGTACCACAGAGGATCGGCACCAGATCGCCGTTGATCGTAGCTGAGCGCAGCGCAGCCTTGAGCTCTTCCTCGCTGATCTCATCATCTTCGAGATAGCGCATCATCAGCTCTTCGTCGGTCTCGGCAATCTTTTCGATGAGCACAGCGCGATGGCGAAGCGCTTCTTCACGCAGCTCGTCGGGGACATCGATAACTTCGATATCCTGACCGAGATCATCGTTATAGAAGTAAGCGGTCATCGAAAGCAGGTCAACAAGCCCCTTGAAGTGCTCTTCCTGGCCGATTGGCATATGGATCACCGCTGGCTTGGCCTTCAGGCGATCAACGATCATCTCGACCGTTCGCCAGAAGTTGGCGCCAGTACGATCCATCTTATTGACGAAGCAGATGCGCGGCACGCTGTACTTGTCAGCCTGACGCCACACCGTTTCGGACTGTGGCTCAACACCGGCAACGGCATCGAAGACAACGACGCCACCGTCGAGCACACGCAGCGAACGCTCCACCTCAACGGTGAAGTCCACGTGACCCGGGGTGTCGATGATGTTGATCCGGTAATCGCCCCAGAAACAGGTGGTTGCTGCGGAGGTAATCGTGATACCTCGCTCGCGCTCCTGTGCCATCCAGTCCATCACGGCAGTACCATCGTGGGTCTCACCGAGTTTGTGAAGGCGTCCGGTATAGAAAAGAATGCGCTCCGTGGTGGTGGTCTTACCGGCATCGATGTGCGCGATAATCCCGATGTTTCTCGTCATCTGGAGCTTGACATTCTGTTCGCGTGTTCGTTCTGTCACCGTACTACTCATGACTGTTGCAGATTCCCATTCCGCCGCTCAGCGGCAATGTGTGTATGAATGCTCCTACCACCGGTAATGAGCAAAGGCGCGGTTGGCCTCAGCCATTCGATGGGTATCCTCACGTCGTTTGATCGTGACTCCGGTATTGTTGGCCGCATCCAGAAGCTCGCCGGCCAGCCTTTCGGCCATCGTGTGACCAGAACGCGAGCGTGCAGACTGGAGAAGCCAGCGCACGGCCAGAGACTGACGTCGCTGCGGCTCGATCTGGACCGGAACCTGGTAAGTAGCGCCACCAACACGGCGTGGCTTGACCTCCAGCAGTGGCGTCGCATTCTGAATAGCCAGCTGGAAAACCTCCAGCGGCTCTCGGCCACTTCGTTCCTGAATCAGATCCAGCGCATCATAGACGATACGCTCAGCAAGGCCCTTCTTGCCCCGGGTCATCACCTTATTGATGAATCGGGCCAGAAGTTCGCTTCCATAGCGCGCATCTGGCTGGACTGGTCGACGCTCAATCTTAGACCGTCTCGGCATGTCTCTCCGCTACCTTTCCCGCAGACCGCGCCGTAGTCATCTCCATGAAATCTGGCGGTCTCTGACACCACTTCAACCCGAATGTCACATCGTAATCTTCAAAATCGCATTTCACAGCAAAAAGCGGTCACAACGACTTTCGTCTCGTGAGCCCGCTTCCCGTACCTTGCGATCGCTATCAGGCGTCAAACAGCCGTGAGCACGGCATTTCCGGAATAGTATCCGGATTTTGCCGTGCTCTAGCTCGCCTTTTTGGTTCCGTACTTGGACCGACCCTGCTTGCGGTTTTCAACACCGCGAGCATCAAGCGCTCCACGAATGATGTGATACCTGACGCCAGGCAAGTCCTTGACTCGTCCACCGCGGATCAGCACCACCGAGTGCTCTTGCAGGTTATGTCCCTCACCTGGAATGTAAGCGGTAACTTCCATACCGTTGGTGAGCCGCACACGCGCAATTTTACGCAGTGCAGAGTTGGGCTTCTTCGGGGTCATCGTGCGTACCTGGGTACAGACACCGCGCTTCTGCGGTGAGCCTTTGCCCCGCCGCAAGCGAC
>SLFF01000190.1 GCA_007124395.1 Thermomicrobiaceae bacterium
ACTGCTCCGGCGGATATTTCGCTTCGGTTCCCCCGAGCCCGAGCGCAACGATCCCGCGGTCCATCGCACTCACGGCAAAGCATGCGCCCGCCTCTCGGATGTGTGGCGGCATGTCCCGGATAACATCGAGCACCCACTGCATCCGGACTCCGTGATTCTTGCGAACTCGCTCTGCGGCGGCATTCATCTCGTCCAGCAGCTCATCGAACGTCAGACCGTGAATGAATACGATCGTGCCGGGGCTGATCGTCACTTCCAGGTAGCGAATATTCTGGCGAGCAGCCTCATTGCCGAGCTCTTCGGTAATCAGTCCAACATCTTCAGGTGTGACCAGACAGTCGTTGATCTTCATGTAGACCCGAACGAAATGGTCGAAATCCCGGAACGTATAGAATTCCCGAATACCGGCCAGATCCTGTGCCGGTAGATCGACGTTATGCTTGCGCGCCAGATTCAACAACGTTTCCGGAAGCACCGCACCTTCCAGATGAACATGCAGTTCGGCTTTCGGCATCTCCTCGATGAAGCGATCAATCCGCTCCCGGGGTGTCAGCTGTTCAATCATCGACCTGGGTTCCTTCCGTCCTTCACAACCGTTGCGTCCCTGTCCGCATCATGCACCATATCGGTGGTTCGTCGAAAGAGAGTACACCATGCACCCGGTATCCGACCCCTTTCAGATCCGCGCCGCATCCCGGTTCGTGATGGAGCGTGCCGGCGATGTCTGGATCGATCAGCATAAGCTGAACCTGGTTGCGGAGCAGATTCGACAGACGCCACCTACCAGCCAGGCAACGTCCTGGAGCAACGACCATCTTGGAACGCTGCAGCTGAGTCGACACGAGCTCGCAAACTACGTGCTGGTTCTGGATGCGTTGAACTTCTACTTCTGGGGAGAACCCCGGTGGCGGGTGAACATCGGAGATGCGAGCGAGAACGGCTACTGGGGCCTCACTATGGCCCTTCAACGAGCACTCGCCGAAGGCTATCAGATCACCGATGCCAGAACGCTGGCCAGCATCAGCGCCACCGATGTCGCCCGGATTCTTCGCGGAGAATCGGTCATTCCGCTCTTTTCCGCACGGGTTCACAATCTCCGGGAAGCCGGTACAGGATTGCTGACCCAGCCTGGCGAATCGTTGATAGGGTGCATCGAGCAGCCGTCTGGATCGGTCGAAGATCTGTTCCGACGAGTGATTACGCTATTCCCTTCGTTCGTCGATGTCCGGAGCTATGATGGTCGGACGATCCCGTTCTACAAACGGGCGCAGATACTGATCAGCGATCTCTCAGCGGCGTTCTCCGGACAGGGTGAAGAGCTCTTCGACGATCTTGGCGTGCTCACCGCGTTCGCCGACTACAAAGTTCCCCAGGTGCTGCATCAGCTCGGCATCATTCGCTACTCGCCACGGCTCGAAGCCGCGCTCCGGTCTCTGCAGCTGATCCCTGCCGATCATCCGTGGGAGGTCGAGATTCGTGCGGCAACGATCGTCGCTGTCGCCGACCTGGCATCGGCCAGTAGCTCACCCGGTGATCCGGTTCCCGAGTACGCGATCGACTGGCACCTCTGGGCACTGGGTCAGACAGGTGGCGAGCATCGACTGCCGTATCACCGGACACCGACGATTGCTTACTGATCGAGCTCATCAGTTGTCCCCAACGACACTCTCTCAGATCGTTAACTCATAATTCTTCATATTAACCGTAGTCTCAGTAGTCGTGTTGAAACGGTGGATAACCGCTGGGGAGCCCGGATACATCGAAAATATGGTCACTCGGGGCTGTTGATAGCCGAGGCACAAACCATTGTTGCTGTGTGGACGGACTGAATGTGACAACTGTCAACGGAAAATTGATCCACAAGACGTCTCGAGTTCTCCGTACACTATCCAGATCGGTGAGCGATTCATCCGCAAGGTTATCCACGGTCCAGACGAGTTATCCACAATCACTCAGAATTCATCCACAGCGGTCGTCTGACCGTCGAAATGGGCGGAATCTGGTGTGCCAGAAGGACACAACTCAGATACCTCTGTTGCAACATGCAACAATGGTTGAATGGTTCAGGGGGCTGGAGATCAGAGAAGACCGGATCGGAGCAATACGGCGTGGCAGAGCAACAGTTTAACGAACAGGATCATCTGGCCTGGTGTCGCTTCATGCTGGCGAACAGCCTGGCACTGGCGATTCAGAACTCTGGAGATGGACGAAGCATCCCGGACGCAATGCGGCAGCGGCTCAGCACCGCGTGGGCCGGACTGGGGGCACAGGGCGTCGAAGGGGCAATGCTCAGCATGACCCTGACCCTGGAGGCGTTCGGGTGCCAGATCAAATCGAGCCAGATCAGCCCGGAGAGCAGCGAGTTGATCGTTGAGCATTTCCCGGGAACCGGGATGCTGGCGGGCCTCGAAGATCGGTTCGAGATCATAATGGGCGATGAGGATTGGCACTCACTGATCGGGATCGACCAGTCGCAGGCCGACGTAATCTATGACATTCTTGGAGCCATTGCCGATGGTGCCGGTGTCGAGTTCCTCCGAGAAGAAACCGGAGACAGAGATGTACGCCTGCTGGTTCGCGCCTGGTAGCCGGACACGATTGGCACCGTCTATTATGTACATGGAAAAATTAGGGGTCCGCAGCGAACGGTAGCTATTGGAGCACGCGGACGTCTGATGATGGGCGTACAGCTCTCCGGATGACCGATGCCGATCGATCTCGCAGCGATCAGAGAAACTGGTCTCGTTCATCATCTCTGACATCGCATTCCGGACCAGATAAAAACCAGATGAGAGGAAGATGATGTATGGCTGGTCACTCAAAGTGGTCGCAGATCAAACGAAAAAAGGGCGTCAACGATCAGAAGCGTGGCCAGCTCTTCACCAAGCTCGGCCGGGAGATCGCGGTCGCCGTGCGTGAAGGTGGCCCCAAGCCCGAAGGCAACGCCCGACTCCGGCTGGCAATCGAGCGCGCCAAGCGTGAGTCGATGCCGAGCGAGAATATCGAGCGCGCCATTGCCAAAGCGAGCGGCGCCGGTTCCGAGAACGTCAACTTCGAGACGATTTTCTACGAAGGCTATGGACCCAGCGGCGTGGCGATCATGGCGATCGGACTGACCGAAAACCGCAACCGGACAGCCTCAGAGGTACGCACCGCGTTCAAAGGTAGTGGCGGGACGCTGGGCGAGACTGGCTGTGTTGCCTGGCAGTTCGATACCGTGGGGCAGATTGTGGTTCCGGCGGAGGGTGTCGATCCGGACGAGGTAGCCATGATGGCGATCGATGCTGGTGCTACTGATGTCGATCCGGCTGAGGATGCGATCTACATCACCACCGAACCGGGAGCACTCACCGAAGTCAGTGAGCAGCTAGAGGCTGCCGGGCTTACGCTCGAGCAGGCGGAGATCACCCGGTTGCCGCAGAACACGATCGAGCTCGATGCCGCTGACGCACAGAAGACGATCAAGCTGATGGATGCGCTGGAAGATCTAGACGATATTCAGCAGGTCTTTACCAACGCTGGCTTCCCGGCCGAAGTCGAAGAGGCTGTTGCTTGACGCCATTCTTCAGGCAGAAAACTCGAAGACGAACCCGGCAGGAACTTCCTGTCGGGTTTTCTCTTTCGAGGCCTTGCGCCGGGGCAAGAAAAAACCCGGTGGGACGAATCCCACCGGGTTCTGTACGTTCTGTGCCCTGTACCGGGACCGGCTCGGGCCGTGTGCCCGAAGGTTCCTCCGCTTGCGGAGGCCGATGTTTTCTAGGAACCGGATCCATTTTGTGAAGGCAGATGCCAACAGTTACATGGGTCTTCAACGGCCATACACCGCTCGAACTGATCATCACCCCGAATCGAGTATCCGAGTGAACAGCGCATGACTGGCTTGTCATCGCCATTCAGATAGAGCTGTGTACGACGCAACATCGAACATCCGAAATGGAGTCCTTCGACTTCTTCTGTCGCCGGCGCCGGTCCAGATCCAGAACGCTCGTTCTGGAA
>SLFF01000228.1 GCA_007124395.1 Thermomicrobiaceae bacterium
GATGATGCCCAATGATCGCCTGATTACTGACCAGTACGTTGTGCGGTTCGAAATCAGTCAATCGGTTGATCTCGAGCGCCAGTTCGAACGCGAGCAGGGCTTCATCTGGATCTCCCCGAAGGCCACTGGAGTGTGCCAGGGCGGTAAACGTGTTTCGGGCGCCCCACGTAGATTTGCTCGCGTATCTGGCCCTGTCTTCGGCGGTCAGGAGCTCTTTCCACCCGTTTCCAACGGCGGACTCGGAGATCGACACCGACTCATCTATGCGACCATAGGCGGTAAGCCAATAGGCGTAACTTCCGATCATCCGGGAGTACGACATGTCCCAGGCAGGGTTCGGACCGATGAACGACCGACTGCTTTCGAGGGACGAATCTCCGTCGTCCGATTCAGCCCCCAGGAGTGCGAGGTGTATGTCCCGAAGGCCACGGGTCGGTTCACCGAGATTGCAGAGATTCTGTCCGGCTGCGAACTGGGCGTATCTGAAGATATCTCGTAGTCCACCGTCTCGAGCGTGAGCCTGCGCAGACCACAGCCATTCGTTCGCGCTTGCCGGGTTCGCCAACCTGAGAAGTTCAGCGATTCGGAGCATCAGCCAGGCCAGCGTTTCGTGATCCGGCACTGAATGATTGATCACGTCGACTGCTCGGGAGTAACGGTCGACAGCCTCGTGCCAGGCAAAGCGATTCTCGGATACCTCCCCTGCCTGGATCAACCATTCGGCTGCTCGCGGATCTCCAGCCTGTCGAAGATGCCAGGCAATGATTTCAGGATCCGGTTTTGCCTGCTGGATATGGACTTCGGCGATCCTCTGGTGCAGACCCTTTCGGGTCCCGTAGGGCGTGCTTTCGTAGACAGCTTCCCGGACCAGCGCGTGACGGAAGGAAACCTGTGGCGATGTGGGGTCGACATCGAGAAGCCAGGTGTTTGCCGCTTCGTCTACGGTGCCGGCAATCTGATCGTCGCACAAGAGTTGATCCAGGATCGACACTGGAACCTCTTGTCCAACAACCGCGGCGGTCTGAACGACCGAGACGGTCGCTTCGTTCACGCGTTCGAGCCTGCCTTCCACGATCTGCTGAATAAGTTCGGGTACCGATGTTTCGTCCAGCGCCTGTAACTCCCAGGTGCCCGACACCTGCTGGAGGTTTCCCTGTAGCTCGAGTTGCCGAAGGCTTTCCAGAATAAACAGCGGATTCCCTCCGGTGCGCTTCTCCAGATAGCTGACTGTTGCCTCCAGATCTGAATCGGACAGCGGATAGAGAAGGGAGACGAGCTTGCGAACCTCCTCACTATCGAAGGCGCGCAGTTCGATGCGTAACGGAAGTGCCTCGCGTACCAGGTGGGGCAACATCGAGTACAGTGGGCGTTCCCGGATGATCTCGTCGTTCCGATAGGTTGCGATGAGCAGAATTCGATGATCGGAAAGATAGCGAGCGATGAACCGGAGCAAATTGAGACTTGGTTCGTCAGACCAGTGCAGATCCTCCAGTACAAGGATGGTCGGCTTCTGCTGGGACAGATTGACGAAGAACCCAAGCATCTGTGAGAAGAGCTCGTCCTGACTCTTCAGATCCGAGAGGGCCGATGAATCCTTGATGAACTCTGGCACGTCCGGGAAACTGGCGGACGGTGAATAGGCGCGCATCAGTTCGTACCAGGGACCATATGGGGGCGTCGTGCTGAAATCGAAGCAGGCACCGCGAAGGACGCAGACATCATCGCTGTTGGCCGACCTGATAAACGCGTTGACCAGGCTCGTCTTTCCGATTCCTGCCTCACCACTAACCAGTGCGAGCCGACCGCTGTTTGACCAGACTCGTTCCATTGCGGAGCGCAGTGCTGACTGCTCGCGATCGCGACCGATCAGTTCGAACATTCTGCGCCTCCAGACGGAGCGATGCGTTCATGAAGGGGTCACAGACCCGTGCATACTAGACCGAACAAATGCTGGATATCGCAATTCTAGCAAAGGCCGTACCGTTTGCCTTCATGAGGCATACGGGGTTGAGCCCGAGAACTTGACCGTTGAAATGGAAAAGACAGCCTGGGATCAGGCGACGATCCATCTAGTGACTTACTGCCGTCCGAATTTGAGGCCCAGTTCTGACTATTCCTACAGTCCAAATGCGAGGAGAACGCACACACAGACCACGCCAACGATTGTGACAAGGGCAAGCGTTGCTCCGAGTGCGACGGTGGAGTCTCTGCCGGTGCCTGATCTGGAGGCGGGCGCGACCGTCTGCGAATAATCGCTCGCCGGCGGGGTGGTTTCAGCGGAGGATTCATACTGAGCGGCGGCCTGGTAAACGTTGGTCCCGCTCTGAGCTGGATTCTCAACCTGGCCACCGTGGATCGCCGCTCCCTTGCACACAGCCATCTCTGGATCGTCGGCACGCACTGGAACTACTGAAAACTCCCGTTCGAGGAGTTCCCGAACAAGCGGAATTCGTGCGCTCCCGCCGACAAGCAGGATTCGGTCGAGATCACTCGGTGAAATGCCCGAATCAGTGAGCAAGTGATGGCATTGATCGATCGTCTCGTCCAGGAGTGGCGTGATCATCTCGTTGAATCGAGCGCGGGACAATTGATAATGCTCGAACGGAATGGTGAGCGTCAGTTGATCTTCGTATTGCTGAAGATGGCTCAGTTGATACTTGACGCGGGTCGCGAAGTCTTCAGCTTGGCGACGCGCCTGTCGGCCCAGGGTGTCTGATCGCTGGTGATCCAGCAGGTCACGATAGGAATCGCTGACCTGGTTGAGGATGTCCGAGTAGATGAGTCGATCGAAATCGATGCCACCGCAATGCGAGAGTCCGACCGGCGCACCGACTACCTCGTAGCTGTCACCAGACTGTCGGACCAGCGTTGCGTCGAACGTCCCCCCACCAAGGTCATAGACGAGCGTCATCGCGCTGTCGTTTTGCAGCGGATGACGGACGTTGCCGTAGATTGCTGCAGCGACAGGCTCGTCGAGGAGTTCAACATGGCTGAAACCGGCTGCCAGGGCCGCGCTTGCCATTTCACTTCTGCGGGCTGAGGCATATGTGGCTGGTACGGTGATTGTGGCTGATGACACCGGAGCGTGAACGCTCTCCTCGGCTTCGAGTCGAAGAGTACGGAGAATTGCAGTCACCAGTTCTTCAGCGAAGAACTCGCGGTCTCCCAGCGGAATCGGCTCACGACGAGCCAGATCACGTTTGAATTCGCGGCGGTAGTGATCGGGGGTCAGATACTTTGCATTTTCTGCCACCTGCCCCACTGCCAGATTGCCCTCTGACGTCAGCACCACACTGCTGGGCATAGCGAAGCCAGAACCGAACGGTTCACGGACTGGTTCAGGAACTCCACCCTTGAGAAGAGCGGCGCTGGAGAAACAAGTGCCGAAGTCGATACCGAGGACGTTATCGTTGAGATGCTCTGATCCATTAGACATCGCTCAAACCCCATTCGTGACCAGAGATTTCAAATCTTGAAGGTGCAGACTGTGCCGGTGATCCGGAATCCGTTGCTCTGCTCATCCTCGCGCTCCATCGAGGGAGTAAACGACGACTTCCTGAGCTCGAAATACTCGACCATCGACCAGGTAACCTGACCTTAGCGTCTTGTGAATGCATTGATCGCGCTCGGGATCGTCCGTCGGCACGGTGTCGGTGACGCGGTGTCGTTCCTGGTCGAAGGCTCCTGCGTCTTCGATTGGCACGACACCATCCCGTTCCAGAATCGTTCCCAGATGATCGTAAATATCTGAGAAGACCTCGTTAGACTCGCCCACATCGTTGAGCATGTTGAGCATTAGGGAATCACGCAACGCGATCAGTTCTTTTGCGATATTGCCGGGCAGTTCATCGTCCGCTGCAGGTGATGCCTCGAGTCGTTGCTTAGACTCGCGAGTGGTCTGGGCCGTGACGCGCATATTGTTGAGCACGAGGCGAGTGTTTCGAAGTGACTCGACCGTTTCGCTCGATGGTGGAGGAAGAAAGTCCGGTTCCGTGA
>SLFF01000437.1 GCA_007124395.1 Thermomicrobiaceae bacterium
CAGCGCCCCCACCATGAGCCACTTCGAATGCCGGAATCCACCCGATCCGCCGGAATTGCTCACAGATTGCCTCCCGAGATCCACGCCCGAATCAGTATCAGAAACCCCGAACAGTAACTGTTCTCTCGTCTGAAGCTTATTACAAGTAGTGGTACGCAGTACCTGCAGCTTTTTCGGGCACCAAGTGTCAGGCTGCGTGCCCTCCAATATTTCCAGCCACAAAAAGGGAATAAGCGTGTCGACGCAGTACCATCAGCGGCAAAACGCTATCAACGACGCGTCCGGCAGAAGCGGCTGCGCGATCTTTCTGATCATTGCTGGTGTGAGTCTGGTCGTTATCGCCATTGCTGCCGGTGTGGTGATTGCCTTCGTCTCCATCGATGTCACGGAAACCACAACCAGTGAGACGATCATCGAGGAGGTGTCAGAGGTCGAGGTGGTAGTTGCCGGAACAACTCCGGCAGTGGCCGATCAATCGGCCGAGGCGACGCCCGCATCCTACCCGGATCGGATCTACGGCCTGATCGAACGGCTGCGAATTTCATCAGAAGATTACACCGCGCTCAGGGAGCGCACTGACGAGCGTGATGAAGCCTGGAGGGTCGAGCTCCTCGAGGTGTTCACAACCTGGAGAGATGTGGATCACCAGGTCGGTCAGATCGTGCCATCCCCGTCGCATCAGGCATCCTATGATCTCCTCAGCGGGGCTGCTAGCCACTATCGGGATGCCGCCGACGCAATCGAGCCAGGTATCCTGTCTGGCGAGGAAGATCCCTTCGGAGCAGGGGCTAGCTCAGTCAACAACGGGGCAATCGCACTCAAGCTCGCCGAGACAACACTCGCCAACGAGCTCGAATAGCCAGCTATTCGACCACATACGTCAGGTAAGTGTAGTCGTCCCGATCACCGAAGTGGCGTCGAGGATCCTGATTCCTGACATCGACAATGAACATCACCATTCCCGCGTCTTCGGGCTGGAACGTGTAGGAGAACTGATCGGTCGTCGACCAGTTCCGAACGATGCCGATATCTCCGTCCGGGCCATATCGCTGGATACGGAACTCCAGATCACCGCAGTCGCCGGTGGCAGTCATCGTGAATGTCCGCTCATTGCCGACGGCAACCTCGGGAGATGCGTCGATACCACCCGTCCAGTCGCCGAACGTGCCTCTGGCCCAGGAGTTCGGATTGGTATTCCCGAGGTCATCGCTAACCGTGGTCAGGATGGCCTGTTGTTCTGCCTCGCAGTATCCCGGGACAGGTGGACCGAGCTCCTCATCAGACGGGATGATCGGGGATTCCGTGTCAGCGGGAGCATCCGGGTCTGAATCGTCGGTCTCATAGCGCCAGGCATAGTAGTGCTGACCGATGTTTCCGGCCTCGACTTGCCAGCCATCCGGGTTCGACGGGGTGTAGGTCAGACAGCGGCGCTCGAAACATTGCGCCAGCACATCCTGCCATTCGCCGCCCAGCGGCACCGACATCCAGTAGGCCCCGGTGATTGGCAATCCGACTCCGAAGAACGGGTTCTCGAACAGGTCGGCGTCCTCCGTGTGTCCATCCACCGATACCGCTCCAGACGAGTTCATGAACGCCCAGAACACCGAAGCAACGGTCTTGTCCGTCTGCTCAACATACTCACGATGCGTCACACCATAGGCTGTCAGATCGTCGTCCTGACTCACCGCTCCATGCTGATTGATCAGACTACTCACCGGAGTACCGGGCTCTCCAGCCGGAGCATCGAGCAACGTCTGGAACGTGGCGTAGGTTGGGGTTTCCGGGTGAGCATCACCGGCGACATGGACACTGGCCGGGGATCGAGCCTCGAACGTTGAATCACCGACCTGCATCTGGCCGGTAATCAACTCCTGGGCAAGGAGTCCGTTGGTGACGTACCAGAGATCCTCGGGATCGCCGTCTGGATCGGTAATCTCCATACGGGTCTTATCGAAATACTGCACCAGCCGGTAGCCGCCGCTGGCTTCCGCGTAAGGCTCCTGAAAAGCATCGGTATAGCCGCCGGGTCCCCACATCCAGGTACGGGTGGTCTCGCCGGTCTGCACCGGTCGATCGGTCCGCTCCCAGGTTCGCTGGAACTCCGGGTGGACATCCCCAGCCGAGCCGATTCCAGACTGAATGATCCCGATTGCCCCGAACAGCAGACACAGTCCCGGCACCAGCAACAGCGATAATCGCCGCATACGCACTCCCCGCAAATAGATCAGGCACGCATCAACGTCATATTCGTCTTGAGTCCCGTGCGGAACAGATTCGCAGAGGCAAGGCTTCCTGTCAAGTCGCGTTGGAGTTGTTCAGTTTTGCGCGACATCACCCGGCGAACGCGCTAACGAAGCGATCACCGGGTGATGCTCAGAGGGGGAATCGTTAGAAAACGATCACCGAACGGAGCGTTTCGCCGCGTTTCATCGCATTGAACGCTTCCTCGGTCTCATCGAGCGTAATCTCCTGCGTGACGAGCTCGTCCAGCAACAGGTTCCCTTGCTTGTACCACTCAACGAGCATTGGGAAATCCCGGGTTGGCAGGCAGTCGCCATACCAGGATGGCCGTATCCAGCCACCAAGATCGAAGAAGTGCTGCAGATCAAGGTTCAGGTGTGGCCCGGGTCCGGGCACGCCAATGAAGATGCAGGTACCCGCGAGGTCTCGACACCAGAGCGCCTGTTCCAGCGTTGATGCCTGCCCGACCGCCTCGAACGAGTAGTTCACCCCATGGCCGCCGGTCAGCTCCTTGATCTTCTCAACCGGATCGCATTCTGACGCGTTGACAATATGGGTCGCCCCGAATTGCCGGCTGAGTTCCAGCTTGTTGGCATCGATATCCACGGCGATGATGGTGGTGGCCCCAGCCATCCGTGCGCCTTGAATCACACTATCGCCGACACCGCCGCATCCGAACACGGCCACGCTCTTTCCGGGGCGAACCTGTGCGGAATTGATCGCTGCCCCGACGCCGGTCATGACGCCGCAACCGATGAGCGACATCTGCGCTGCGGGCAGATCGCTGCCAACCGGGATAGCCTGTTTTTCATGCACCAGGGTGTGGGTACAGAACGTCCCGATCCCGAGCGCCGGACTCAGCAAGATTCCATCTTCGGTGCGCATTCGTCGTTCAGCGTTGAGGCTATCGGCGCAGAGGTGCATCGTGCCGTCTTTGCAGAATCGACACTTCCCACACGGTGCGCGCCAGGCGAGCATGACGTACTCGCCGACACGGGATTCGTCGACGCCAGGTCCGACCGCTTCGATGATGCCGGCGCCTTCGTGGCCGAGCAGGAATGGGAAATCGGAGGTGCCGTAGGTGCCGGTCTTGATTCCCAGATCGGTATGACACACGCCCGAGGCGAGGATACGGACCAGAATCTCGTCAGGTCCCGGATCGTCGATGGTGAAATCCTCGATTGAGACCGGCGCGTCGGGGACACGGGCAATTGCTCCGCGGGCACGGGTAGGCATGATTCCCAACTTTCAACTAACGAATTATTTCCGGTGAACTCATGTTAAACGTTGAGCGCCGTATGGGTCAATCCCGGAGTAGATAGTCACACGATGACGGCCCCGCAAACCACCGTTGAGCATTACACTGACATCATCGACACATCACCCCGAACCGGAAGGGACCATCGACATGGATCAACTGGTCAAGCAGCTCAACGAGGCTTGCGACGCGCAGGAATTCGACACACTCTGGTACATCAAGGATCTGAAGACCGGGCAGGAAGCCCACCGTAGCGGGCATACGGTAGTGCCGTCGGCCAGCACCCGGAAAATCGCCATCCTGATGACCGCACTGAAGCAGGTCAACGAGGGCATTCGCTCGCTGGATGAGCCTTTCCTGATCGAGGAGGAGTATCAGAACACAACCAGCGGTACCTTTCAGCATCTCAAGCCAGGCTTCGAGATCACCTTCTTCGACGCACTGGTGATGATGATCATCGTGAGCGACAACACCTGTACTGGCAAAGTGGCGG
>SLFF01000268.1 GCA_007124395.1 Thermomicrobiaceae bacterium
CCAGATCAGGACGGAGACGTTTGATCAGCGCGATTCGTCGTCGAGAACTGGTGCCGATTGTGCTGCCAGCCGGAAGTTCTTCCAGTCTGCCGCGATTGCTGATGATGACGTCACGGGGATCTTCACGCTCGAGGATCGCGCCCAGCTTGAGGCCGGGCGGGAGGATCGAGGTCAGATCCTTGACGCTGTGAACGGCCATATCGATTTCGCCGGTCGTCAAAGCCAGTTGCAGCTCTTTTGCGAAGATTCCCTGTCCCCCAGCGATCTGCAATGATGTCTGCTTATCCCGATCTCCGGCCGTCGACACGACCTGAACGTCGCAAATCAGATCGGGAAAATGCTGATTGAGAAGCTCGACGACTCGTTCGGTCTGGCGTAGCGCCAGGGCACTACCGCGAGTGCCGACTCGGAGTGTGCCGTTGTTCGGGAACACCTGCCCCACTGTCCCTTCGGTAACAACGTTCGATCGGTATTCGGTTGAGAATTACTGGCGCAACTCTAGGTGATCCGGGCATAATCAAAGTGACCACGGAACACGAGCTGGCGGATCATCCTCTGCTTCGCGTGAAGGTGGCAAGTCCGCAAAAGTCTTGGTAAACCTTTATAAATCTATGCAAACCTGCACATCTACTGAATTCTACGCACCTCACCGCTACCCTGTCAATTACCTGTATTGCTGAATCTCTGGCGGGTTTTCCCCGTCCGCATGGGGAACGTGCGCTGTTCATCGATCATGCTGCGTAGCTGAATGGGTAATCTGCCTGACATCGTAGCGGAAAAATCCCGTCATTTGCTGAATCTGCCTGATACGGAACCCGTGGAGATTTCAGGGTCAGCGCGGTGATCGTTTCTTTATAATGATGGTCGTGCAGATCGAGTGATCGATTCCGTTCCGCTCCATGATGTGTATCATCTGAAGACTCCGATCCATGGGCTGAATAGCAACCGGATCGGGGCTGCTTCTTATGGGGCCGTGGCAGGCCTGCCGCGTTGACCGTGGGGCAGAAATCTGGTAATCTTGGCGGTCGTGGGTCTCGCACCCACGCATTTGTGTTGTCTTTTATACGCACGACGCGGGGAGATGTTCAGGTGTACGCTGTTGTAGAAACTGGCGGTAAGCAGTACCGCGTCAAAGTTGGCGATTCGATTAAGGTCGAGAAACTCGATGCCGAGCCGGGTGACGATGTCACACTGGATCGTGTGCTGATGGTCTCTGACGAAGGCTCAGTGACGGTTGGCCGTCCGACAATCGGCGGCGCGAAAGTCGTTGCCAGTGTCGACGAGCAGGGCAAAGGCGAGAAGCTGCGTATCTTCAAGATGCGACCGAAGAAGCGCTATCGCAAGGCCCAGGGCCATCGCCAGCGTTTGACGACGCTGACGATCAAGGATATTGTCGGCGCCTGATTGCTGACGCAGAATCATCTCCGCGCTCGACGGTGCCTGAACGAAACGTTGAGATTTTGGACCATGCCAGAGGAGGAATGTTATGGCTCATAAGAAAGGTGTCGGCAGTTCGCGTAACGGACGCGATAGCCGTTCAAAGCGTCGTGGCGTAAAGCGCTACGATGGCCAGGTTGTAACCGCTGGCTCGATTCTGGTTCGCCAGTCGGGCACGCAGTTCCGGGCTGGAAACAACGTAGGTATTGGTAAGGACTACACCCTGTTTTCGCTGGTCGACGGCGAAGTGAAGTTCGAGCCGGTGCGTCGTGACAAGAAGCAGGTGAGCGTCTACCCGGCCGTTGAGGTGCAGGCGTAGCGTTCCCAACAGGGGAGAATCATGAGAGCCGGAATTCATCCGAATTACACCGAAGCAACAGTCTCCTGCGCCTGCGGCAACAGCTGGCAGACTCGCTCCACCAAGTCTGAGATTCGTGTGGAGCTTTGCCCGAAGTGCCATCCGTTCTATACGGGTGAGCAGCGTATTGTTGACTCTGCGGGTCAGGTCGAGCGCTTCATGCAGCGAATGCAGAATGCCGCCGAAGCGCCGCGCCGCAAGAAGGCCGAGCGACGGCAGGCCAAACTGGATCAGCGCCAGCGTCAGCGCCGGAGTGGTGATCAGTTGCTGGAATCAGATGCCAGCACTGATGACAGCACCACCGAGAACGAGAGCTAGGAGCGAGTTCGCTCATACCTCGTTCGGCAGGCCCAGGATTCCGAAGGCTGAGATAACGCGACGGTATGTAATGCCGTCGCGTTTCGCCGTCTGGTCCCGGTTCCGATATCCGTTGGTCCCTGATGGAATCTTCTGGCGCGTTCGGTGCGTTAATATAAGTAGTGAAAGCGACTGGACGCTGGAGCGCATCGGTATCCCCCAGTTTGAGCCGATGCAGATCAACCAGAGACAGGAGCGTACAGCATATGTCCGGACAGAAGTCCGTTTATCCTCGCCCCGATGATGTCACCGAAGAGACACTCCGTGAATCCGGTTTCAGTGACGACCAGATTAGCCAGCTTCAGCAGATGCGTGAGATGTACCCGTTCATCGAGTACGTCGATTCTCGCCGTGAATGGCATCGATTACGCTTCGTGAAGTGGCTCTATCACAAGGGTGAAATCACCCGATAGGACCTGCGGCGACGGCTGATCGCTTCGCACGGTATCCGAGTTTCGAAACATAGAGGTTGGGAAACCGCATAGGGGTCCAAGTTCTGGCCTCTTGCGAAGGTGTTGCGGGGTGATATACTCCCGTGAAAACGTACTATGAGTTGTGCGGTGGAACACGGGGGACGCTGACCACGGTGCCCATCGCAGGAAGGAAACCAGATTCGATGACCTATGTAATTGCCCAGCCGTGCATCGGGACCAAGGATGCGTCCTGTGTAGAAGTCTGCCCGGTCGACTGCATCCACTCGACTGACGATGCCGAGATGTACTACATCGATCCGAACGAGTGCATCGATTGTGGCGTTTGTGCCGAGGTCTGCCCGGTTGAAGCAATCTTCTTTGAAGACGATCTCCCGGAGCAGTGGTCCGAATACCTGAAGATCAACGCAGACTACTTCGAAAAGTAGCTCTTTCTGACGGTCAGTGATAGCGAGCGCCGGACATCTGTTCCGGCGCTCGTTCTGTTTTCCTTCGATGAATCGCGATGCGCGATGAAAGGCAGGATCATTGATGACCGGATACGCGGGAACGGTGCGCGCTCCAGAGTTTCCGGAGCGGCTCGAATGGTTCAACTCGCAACGACCACTTCGCCTGGCTGACCTCCGGGGCAAGGTAGTGATTCTCGATTTCTGGACCTTCTGCTGAATCAACTGTTTGCACATGCTTCCCCAGTTGGAGAAGCTCGAACAGCAGTTTCCGGATGAGCTGGTCATCGTCGGTGTCCATTCGGCCAAATTCCCGGGAGAGCGGCCTGGAGGGAGTCTCCGGAGCGCCGTTCAGCGAAACCGGATCCAGCACCCGGTGGTCAACGATGCCGATTTCCAGATATGGCAGGAGTACAGCGTCCGGGCGTGGCCAACGCTGATGTTTCTCGATCCGTCCGGCATGGTCATCGGCAAGCATGAGGGCGAAGCTCCGGCGTCTGCGTTGATCGCGGCAGTCGGAGAACTGATCACTGAATACGACCGGATGGGGATGATCGATCGATCTCCGGTGGAACCACTGCAGCGCGATGAGCTGCCGACAAGTTCTCTGGCGTTCCCCGGCAAATTGCTAGCTGACGACGCGAGCCAGCGATTGTTCATCGCTGACACCGGGCATGATCGCTTGGTGGTCACGTCGCTGAATGGCGCGGTTGAGCAGGTCATTGGGTCCGGCCAGCGGGGCGCAGCTGATGGAGCGTTCGCAGCGGCGGAATTCTGGCAGCCACAAGGGCTGGCGCTGGATGGCGACACGCTCTACATCGCCGACACCGGGAATGGCTCGATCCGGGCGGCGGATCTGGTTGGTGGAGAGATCCGGACGGTTGCGGGAACCGGCGAGCAGGGGCATGGGATGCCGGAAGCCGGTGCGG
>SLFF01000309.1 GCA_007124395.1 Thermomicrobiaceae bacterium
CCCCACGCTTCATCGACGAAGAGCATCACCCCTCGCTCCCGGCAGAGGCTGGCAATCTGCGGCAGATCGGCGCTCACCCCGGTGTATGACGGGCTGATCAGTGCCACGGCTTTCGCGTCCGGGTGCTGATCGAGCCCCTGTCTGACCGATTCCACCGAGACGTCCAGCGTGAGATTGAGCTCGGGATGCACATCGGGGTAGAGATAGGCCGGCCGGGCGCCGGAGAGGATCAACCCGGACAATAGTGAGGTATGAAGATTCCGGGCAACCAGCACCGTTTCGCCCGCCTGACAGGTCGCCAGAAGGAACGCGATGTTACCGGTGGAGCTCCCGTTGACCAGAAATGCGGCGTCATCAGCACCCCAGGCCGAGGCAGCCAGTCGCTCGGCCTGACGCTGCATGCCTCGCGTGCGATGGGTGTCATCCACCCCGCCGCCATTCGGAATATCGAGTCCCAGCGCAGCCTGCCCGAACGCCTCGACCATCTCCTCTGGCGCCCCATTGCCGAGCTTGTGGCCCGGGGTGGAATACGGAACGATCCCGGCATCACGGTAGGCGAGCAAGCCATCAAAGAAAGGGGCAAGCGTCTGGTCAACAGCTTCCGGTTTCCGCTGGGACACGAATTCCTCTGCTTTCCGTTCTGACTGGTCAATTCTGATTCCGGTGATGGGGATGGCTCTGGTCTGAGTTCCGGACGTCTGGTATTGTACGGCCTATCAGTCAAAGTACGTGACTGAGAGAACCATCGGCGAACGGGAGTTCCTACGTTGTCTGAGAATCCCGAACGAGAACCGCATAATGATGACGAGGTCGATCTCTTCGAAGAGATTCGCTCGTATCTCAACCAGCAATCCGGTGATGAGATCTACGAAGACATCCGGGCCGCCTATCAGGGTGCCCAGGGATTCGTAAAGCGCGAGCTCCTCGAGATGGAGGAGTACAAGCGCATGCTCCGGGCACTGGAGAAACTGCTGGAAGAAGAGTTCAGCGGGATGATCAATCCGAATCTGCGCGGCCGGATGGCCGAGGTGCTCTATACCTACGGACTGGCCCACTACTCCCTTCTGCAGCACCCGACTGACGAAGATGAAGAGTCGTCCTCATCGGAAGAGCCGAACAAGGAGTCCCGCGAGAGCTCTGGTTCACGTCCATTGATCATCTATGATCTCTGGTTCCCACAGGACATCGCCATCGAGCGCGCCCAGGACGGCTACTACATGCACCTGAGTGATGGCCGCATCGATCTGACCCTCTACCTCGGGACCAGCGCCAACGAGCGCAGCGCGCTGGTAGATCTGGTGGATCACTGGGGCTATGCCGCCGCGGCGGACGCGCCTCCTGGCTCAGTTCAGCCCGGTAACGACCGGATTACCCCGATGCTCACCATCGAGCTCGATTACGCTGGCTCCGAGCTGATCGACGCCGAGGATCACGTCGATATCATCTTCTTCGACGAGAAGAGTGAACCGCTGGTCCGGATGCACGCCCGGGCGGCCGAACTCCGCATGATCGTGGATGAGCTGCAGGCGCTGGAGCAGGATTCCAGCAGCTAGCGGCGAACCACGTAACCTGTTCCCCACATCGCGCTTTATCAGGTAAATACTGCTTTGTTGCAGTGTGCGTGTTCCCGGCGTGTTCGCCGGTCGATGAAGGGAACGGACAATCATGGTTGAGATGGCAGCTACCCAGGGAGAAGCAGGGAGCCGTTTGCCGACGGTTCAGGTGCTGACCGAGCTCATCACCTTCCGGGTTACCAGCGATCAGACCGATGGCGCCTACACGCTGTGTGAAACGATCACTGCACCGGGTGGCGGGGTTCCGCCGCATGTTCAGCACAAGGACACCGAGGCGTTCTACGTGCTGGAAGGCACCTACACCTTCACCCTCTATGACGACACGATCGAGGCCGGCCCGGGCGAGAGTGTCTTCGTGCCGATCGGGGCGGTACATTCCTTCATGAATCAGGGATCGGCGCCTGCCCGCATGCTGATCCTCAACTCACCGGGCGGTATTCACGAGGCGTTCTTCAAAGAGGTGGGCGTTCCGGTCGATGATCCGGCAAATGCCCCGGCGCCAGACATGGAGGCGCAGATCGCCAGAGTGATGCAGGCCGCACCAACCTACGGGATCGAGATGCTTCCACCGCAAGCCGAGTAATCAACGCCGGGTTGCAGAAACCCGTCACTGGCGAGGGGGCACCCCGCTGGTGACGGGTTCGTCCATGTCATCGACCGGATCATCATCTGCGCTGCTGAAGATCTCCTGGCCGATATCACCACCGGTACGCTGCAGAATCTCTTCCAGAATCGCAACGTCAGCCAGCACTTCTCCATCGTCCAGCTTGCCAACAGTGGCGTTCAAACCCTCAGTGGCGTACTCGCGGGCAACCTGATGTTCTCCCTCGATGAGCGCGACCGCCGCCTGCACTCGTCTGATCCGGTGTCGATCAACGATCCGGTTGCCCATCTGCTCCATCTGTTCGCGAGCAGCCTCGGGGTCCTCTTTGATCCAGGCTTCGACGAATGGCCGCTCGAGCTCCACAATGTGCTCGCGCATCCGGCCTGGCAAACGATCGGCGTTTTCGTCCAGATACTCGAAATATTCGCGGGCCCGTTCGAGATCACCGGAATCGAGTGCATGCAGGTAGCCAAAGCGATAGGCGTAGAGGCCTTCGATCGATTCATCCTCATCCCAGATGGCCTGCTCGGCCCACTCGTTCGGCCACTCGTTCGGCCGGCGCCCAACCAGCATCAACGAGGTCATGGCGATAATAGCAGCCTCGCGGTCGGCGTTTCCCCCGGCACGGCTCATCCGCCAGATACGGGGAACGTGACGGTTGATCAATTGCCAGACGCCGAGCGTGATCACCAGCACACTGAGACCGAAGGTAATCGTCGCGGTCATCCGTGCACGTTCCGGATCATCAGCGATAAAGGCCTGTCCACGGAGAACCGCATGGAGAAGCTGGATCAGCAGGACATAGGCAAGCACCCCTAGGAAAGATCCGGTCTCACGCCAGCGAATCCAGCGTCGAAGATCAGCACCCGGTTGCGGGGCGGTAATCGCCGATCCGGCATAGCGTGCCCAGCGAAGGTTTAATCCCGGTTTGAGTTCTCCATTGACCCGGTGCAGCATGAACGGTCCACTGGTGAAGCGGAGTATCTGCCCACCACCGAGCTTCGACATCACTGCATGGCCAATCGAGCGTGCGCTGACGATCGGGACGATCAATGCGCCGAGGAGCGCCGGAATCAACAGCATCCGTCCAACCGGTGAATCCAGTTGCCCGGTCTGGATGACCACGAACAGTCCACCATAGACGATGAGCGTCATGATCGGGGGATCGAAGATACGAAACCGCGTTTCTGCCGGCTGATAGGTTGTTTGCGCCATACACCATCCCAGACTGGACATCTTTTCAACAGTTGAAATATGCCACGCAGCGTAGCACGAAGGTATATGCTGTGGCTCGCGACAGCCGAATCACCGGTTGTCAGGCCGCAGGCTGCGTGTCACTATCCGGGCTGTTGTGGTTTACCGAGCCTGGTTCATCAGGCGTCATCCGGGGTTCAGCATCATGAGTCGGCAACAGGATCACATTTCCGGACCACGTAATCGGGAGCACCGCTCTGTCTTCTCACGGGTGGTTACTCCGCTCAATGTGACGCTCCTCGGCCTGCTCTGCCTGGCGTTGCCGGAGATCGACCACCAGATCGCGTCGATCTTCTACTTCGTGCTCCGGCCACTGACGATCCCGATTGTGGTGATCGGGGTGGCTGCCGCCGTCTCTCTGCTCGTTATCATCGCCAGCACAATCAGTGGATTGCGGCTCAGCTTTCTGGCATTCGGTCCGCTGCAGTTCCATACCGGCGGCGTTGCCGGGTGGGGAATCGGACTGAATCGGAGCTGGCGGCACTTCATCGGCAGTGTTCTGCTGGTGCCGAAATCAGGCA
>SLFF01000096.1 GCA_007124395.1 Thermomicrobiaceae bacterium
CCATCTGATGCCCGAAGGCGAACTTCCACTCGGCCGCACCATATTCCTCGAGCACCTGTCGAGCGGCCAGATCGACCTCCCAGCCGGTTGCTCCTGGCTTGAGCGCTCTGGCACCGGACTGAATCGCGGCGTCGACCACACCGAACGCTTCGACCAGCTCCGCCGGCGCCTCGGTCTCGCCATCCCGAAGAAAATAGAACGTCCGCTGCATGTCGGAGGTGTAGTCGTTCTGCTTCACCCCGAAGTCGATCGCCAGCAGATGACCGGCCTCGGTGACAATGTCGGACGGCCCGACATGTCCTTCAGGCGAGTTCGGTCCTGCCATCACCGTCGGGCAGTACTTCCAGTCCCACGATGAACCCACCGAACAGTGATCGAGACGATTGTGCATGAAGTCAGAGATCTGCTGCTCAGAGAGCCCCGGTCGCAACCACTCGGCGGTCTCCGACCATATGGTTTCAGTGGTGGCAATCGCATCACGAATCCGCTGGATCTCCTCTGCAGACTTCCGTGCCCGAAGCCGGGATGCCACCGGCTCGGCAGAGGTCACGCAATCCCAGTACGGGGTCTTGCCCAGAAATCGTTCCAGTTCGAGATACATGCCATAGGTCAGCCCGTCAGCCATCGAGTTGTCGGTGGAGTAGCTCAGGCCGATACTGCGCGGCTTTCGCTGCTCGATCGCAGCCTGCAGGGCCGGTCCAAGGCTCTCGACATAGCCCTCGACATCAGTCCACGCGCCGGTTTGCAGCACGTTATCGACATCGCCAGTTCCAACGATCGCTTTGTGATCCCCGTCTCGAGAGATCAGGAAGGCCGACTCCCAGGTCACGCTGGTTCCGACAACCAGCGGCATGCTTGGATCGCCCAGTGTGTCACTCTCACGAGCCACAATCAGCCAGAGATCGATGCCAACTTCATCGAGGATCTCCGAGGCCTGCTTCAGCTTCTGATTGACGATCGAATTCTCAGTCACGGTGTGTCTCCTCATGTCTGCGGACTGACCGACTGATACAGTGCGGGAACTTCATGGATATGAATGGCGTCGAGTGTACAGGACCGACGCGACCTATCGGAAGGAATCGAGGAGTCAAATGAAACGTGTTCTCATGCTGCTGACGCTGGCAATCATGCTCGCAGTCGCCGGATGTGTCGATCGCGAAACTGACGACACCGATCCAACAACAGATTCAGGAGCCGACGACCAGGAACAGGTCGACGACGACGCTGCGGCTGATGACCAGGAGCCGGCCGTCGAACCGACACCAGCCGCAGACGATGAGGCGACGGACGATGACGCAACGGACGATCAGCCTGAGCCAGTCGAAGATGTCGACTACAGCCAGGCGGTGAGTTCGACATCGATGTTCGGTTTCGACATGTTCACCGGACTGGCCGATGCTGATCAAGATGAGAACGTCATCACCAGCCCGTACAGCGCGGCCATTTTGCTGACGATGCTCCTTGCTGGCGCTGACGGTGAGACCCGCGACGCGATCGGTGAGGTACTCCACATCGAAGATCCCGATGATCCGGAGATACTGAGACAGCATCAGGCGCTGATCACTGAGTTGACTGAAGCAGACGAGGATGTCGAACTGGCGATCGCCAACTCGCTCTGGGCCAATGATGGCACGCCTCTCGAGCCGGAATATCTCTCGGAGATGGAAGACTACCTCGGCGCAATGGTCGAAGAGATCGACCTCGGTAGCGAAGACGCCGTCGAACAGATCGATGAGTGGGTCGCCGACAACACCAACGATCGCATCGAGGAGATGGCCGAGGCGCTCGGAGTGCCAGATCCGAATCTGGTGCTGATCCTGCTCAACGCCGTCTACTTCCTTGCTGACTGGACCGAGCCGTTCGATCCGGACCTGACAACTGAGGCCACATTCACCACTGCGGCAGGCGATAAGGTGACCGTTCCGATGATGACAAAGGACGACACTCACCTGCACGCCCAGATGGACGACTATCAGATGGTCAGACTGCCGTATGGAGATGAAGAACGCTTCGCAATGGACGTGATATTGCCGGATGAAGCGAGCGATATTCATAAGCTCCGCGAGCGGTTCGATCTGGAGGAGTGGCAGCAGGCTGACGCTGATCTCAACGAGACCCGTGTCAACGTGGAAATGCCCTCGTTCGAACTGGAGTACGACACCGGTGGAGATCTAGACGAGGTGCTGCAGAGTCTCGGGATGGGTATCGCCTACAGTGGAGATGCCGACTTCACTCCGATATCGGAAGTGGCACCGTTCCTCAGCACCGTGGTGCAGAAGACCTACATCCGCGTCGACGAGGAAGGAACCGAGGCAGCTGCTGTCACCGGCGGTGCGATGGTTGAATCAGCCCCGCCACAGTTCCGCGCCGATCGGCCATTCATGATCATGATCACTGACACCGAATCCGGCACCGTGCTGTTTCTGGGACAGGTAACCGATCCGTCCGAGTAATCGCCGACGGCCACTGAAACGAGGAAAACCATGAGAAAATCGCTGGTACTGATTACCGGGTTGCTGCTCCTTGCCGGATGCCTTCAGTCGGAGGCCGTTGAGGAGGCGACGGACGACGCGCCCGACGATGCTGGCACCGAACAGACGAACGACTCCACGCCAGCTCCGGGAGATGACGCTCGGGAAGCGGGAGCCGACGATGAGGATGACACGGAAATCCAGGCTCCCGGGGAAGATGTTGATCCCAGCGTCGCCGCGAATTCCGTGTCAGACTTCGGTCTCGACTTCTTCCACGGTCTCGTCGCAAACGAACCGTCCGAGAACGTCATCTCCAGTCCGTACAGCGCCGCGATGTTCCTGATGATGTTTCTCGAAGGCGCGGATGGCGAAACACGCGAGGCAATTGCTGATGTTCTCCACCTCGAGGATCCCTACGATGACCACCTGGTGGCGTCGTATCAGGCACTCGCGGCCGACATGATCGATGCCGATCCCGACGTCGAGCTCTCGATCGCAAACGCGATCTGGGCGAATGAGCAGATCCAGTTCGAGGACGCGTACCGTGACGCGATGGTCGAGCGCTTTCGAGCAGCGATCGAAACCCGGGACCTTGGATCGCAGGAAACGGCAGATGAGATCGACCAGTGGGTTGCCGAGCAAACGCGTGACCGCATCGATGGTGTTGCTGACGATCTTGGGCTGCCCGATCCAATGACTCTCGTGGTCGTCGCTAACGCCACGTACTTCCTCGGAAACTGGACCGACCCGTTCGATCCGGACGAAACCGTTGAGGGACAGTTCAACCGGGAGGATGGTGAGACTGTCACCGTCCCGATGATGGAAGACTGGGCAAACTTCAGCTTCGTTGATCACGACGACTTCACGATGCTGAGATTGCCATACGGTGAATCGGAACGATTCGCGATGGACTTCATCCTTCCTGGCAGCGCCGGAGACATCGCCGGGTTCAGCCAGTCGCTCGAGCGGGATGACTGGGAGGCAGCCGCCCAGAATCTTCAAGGACGTCCCGTTGAGGTATCGATTCCGACGTTTGAACTCGAATACGATACCGAACAACAACTCCCCGAGCTGCTAAGTGAACTCGGGATGGGCGTCGCATTCGATGAAAGTGCCGACTTCACTCGCATGTCGAAGGATGCGACCTGGATGGGAGACGTGATCCAGAAGACCTACCTGAGAGTTGACGAGGAAGGAACCGAGGCCGCTGCGGTGACCGCCGGCGACATGCCGGTATCAGAGCCACCGTCCTTTAGCCTTGACCGTCCATTCGTGACTGTGATCAGCGACACGGAGAATGACACGATTCTGTTTCTGGGACAGGTAACCGATCCGTCCGAGTAGTCCTCACCTTTAGAGGCATGGAAATGTCCGTATGACGTACCATCAGTACGGACATGAAAGGATGGAATCGTGGCAACACGAGCTGAAATCATCGATGCGATCCAGGCGGGCAGAAACCGGGCAACAGCAACGTTCTCG
>SLFF01000024.1 GCA_007124395.1 Thermomicrobiaceae bacterium
AGCAGTGGAAAGTGAGCCGCCGGACCGGCCGGATCATCACCTGGAGCCTCTTCAGCGTGGCGCTGCTCATGGTGGTGATTGTCGGCACGGTCGGCTGGATTGCTTCTGATCGGGCGCTCGGTCCGGAGATCGGCACCACGCCATGGTCGCTGGCGGATTATCCTGAGCTGCAGCCAGAAGAGATCAGCTTCGATAGCCAGACCGGGGTCACGTTGTCCGGGAGATTCTTCCCCGGGGAGCATGATGGCGGAGTGATTCTGCTGCATGGGTTCAGCCAGCTCCAGGATCAGATGTTGCCGATCGCCAGCATTCTCAATGATGCTGGATTCAACGTCCTGACCTACGACGGACGTCACCCGGAGCGATATGGGGATGGGGTGTTCTCAACTTTGGGGGCGCTCGAGCAGCAGGATCTCGAGAGCGCGGTCGATTTCATGGCAGAACATCCGGATGTCAGCCCGGACCGGATCGGGGTCTTCGGCGCCTCACTCGGAGGTGCAACGGCGATTCTCGGAGGCGCCCGGGACGAACGCCTTCAGGCAATCGCCGCCGAGGGCGCCTTCAGCGATGGTGACAACGTGATCGACTCCAGCTTCCAGCGCTACATCGGCCTTCCCGCATTTCCGTTCGGGCCAGTGGCCAAGCGAATCTCCGAATGGCGAGCCAGCGCCAGCCTTGAAGATGCCCGCCCGGTGGATGCGATTGCCCAGATCGTTGATCGCCCGATTCTGTTGATTCATGGACTGGATGACGACGCGGTTCCCCCGGATCACACCCACCGCAACCTCGCAGCTGCAGGATCAAACGTCGATTCGTGGCTGGTTGAGGGCGCGCATCACTTCGACGCGCATGAGGTTGTCCCCGAAGAGTACGCCGAACGCATGGAGCAATTTTTCTCGAACGCGTTGCTGGACTGAGCCTGAAGGCACTCCACGTCGCACAGGTTGGACAGGGCTGCTATTATCGCCGTCACATGACTGCACTGATCAACACACCAGCGCATATACGGATCAGCCCGCACTGTTGAATTCTCTGCAAGCTCGCATCGAACCAAGGGAGTCGTTCTGTGGAAGAGCAGAATCACGCATTGCCAACCAGTGTCGACGTTGCCATTGTCGGAGCCGGAGTTGCTGGCTGCTCGATCGCCTACCAGCTGGCCAAGCGCGGCAAATCGATCGCGGTCTTCGATCGTCGAGGGATCTGCTCAGGCGCTTCGGGCCGGAACGGGGGGATCACCGGCACCGGTTCGGCGCTGCATGCCAGTGCCGGGGAGGCAATCGCCGCGCTCACGGGAGAGAACTTCCGGATGCTGCAGGACGAGCTCTCCCGCGAGCTGGATGATGATTTCTCACTGATGGTAACCGGCGGGATCGATGTGGCGACCAATGATGAGCAGGCTGCGTTTCTCAAACAGGCGGTCGTCCACCAGCAGGCGGCTGGAACCGATGTCGAATGGCTCGACAGTCGGGAAGCACGCGAGCTGATTCCCGCACTGAGTGAATCGATTCTCGGGGTGGAATGGAAGCGGAACAGTGGCCACCTCTGGCCCTTCCAGCTGGTTCACGCACTGGCTAACGGTGCCCGTCACTATGATACCCGGTTCATTACTCATACCGAGGTCAAGCGCGTGCTGATGGACGGCAATCAGGTCACTGGACTGGAAACTGAGCATGGCACCGTAGAGGCCGGTGCTGTGGTAATCGCCACCAATGCCTGGACGCGTGATCTGCTACCAGACCTGCCAGAAGGCGCCATCGTTCCGGCACGAGGTCAGATTCTGGTCACCCAGCCAGTCGGACAGATCCTTCCGATGCCATTCTCCACGAACTACGATAAGGAGTACGGGCGGCAGACACACTCTGGCCAGATTCTGTGCGGTGGCTTCCGGCGTCTGGATGTCGATGAAGGGCTGGGACTCTATACCGAAGATTCGCACACACCCGCGATCGGCGGGATTGCCCATTGCCTGTCGACGATCTTCCCGAAACTCCGGGATCTGCGGGTGGTGCGTACCTGGTCCGGCCTGATGGGCTTTACGGCCGATGGGCTGCCGATGATCGGCTCCTATGGAGATAGAGCCGGGCTATTTGTTGCGGCGGGGTTCAACGGGGGCGGGTTCTCATACTCGCTCGCAACCGGAAAGGCTATGGCGCAACTCGTGGCCAATGGTCGATCGACACTGGATATCGACCCGTTTGATCCGAACCGCTTTGCCCGCGGCGATGCCGGCTGGGAGAATCCATTTACGGCCGGAGAGCGCAACAATCCCGGGAAGCTCTCGCTGGACGCATGACACATCGGACATATCGTTCCGACCGATACTGCCACGGGTCCGAGCGTGTTGGGGGAACCTGAAGGCACCCAGCTTCGCCCAGGTCATGCCTCGCCGGAAAATCGATCCTTGCCCCCGATGCGGTGATGGAATCTGTTTCACATACAGGTGCCGTTGTTATTCCGGGCGCGTCTGGGCGTCGTAGGCTCCGTGTCGCTCCAGAATGGCTCGTTCCTCGATCTGAGCGTCTCCATCTGGCTGGACAGCAACAATCGTACGACCAGCCTTGAACTCCGTCGCGTAGACCTCGGCATCTTCGTCAGCAACGCCCATTCCTGCAAGCGCCCCGGCGATTCCACCCGTGGCCGCACCGCCCAGAATCCCGGCCAGCGCGCCGACCGCAATAACCGGACCGATCCCGGGAATCAATCCAACCGCAGCAGCACCCAGGATTCCGCCTGCAATCCCACCACCGGCAACGCCGGCACCAGCTCTCGCAGCCGATCCTGAATCGACATCTGTGGCTGTTGTCCCTGCGGGGTTGTCATGATCGTCCGGTGCCGCAAAACCGATCTGGTTCTCGTCGTAACCCGCTTGATGCAGTTCTTCTACTGCTCGCTCTGCATCACGCCGATCACGGAACACGCCGACGACGGCTCCAGTGTGGTGTCGTTCAACCATCGGTCATTTTCCTCTCTCGTTATCGTCTTTATAGACGATCTGCGATCTGGCTGCAGTAGCTCGAGGGCGGTGCGATTACTCGTCTATCGCGGGCCGGGTGTGTGCGTCGTACGCGCCGTGCTGCTGCATAATCTTCCAGGCTTCTTCTCGGCGATCACCAGCATCGACGGTAATCAACGGATGGCCGGCGTTGAATTCTTCTTCGTAGATCTTTGCTTCATCATCGGGAATACCGATACCTTTGAGGGTACCGATCACTCCCCCGGCCACGCCGCCCGCAGCCGCGCCACCAACAACGCCAGCCAGTATGCCTGCGGCGATCACCGGACCAACACCCGGAATCAGTCCGGTTGCTACTGCGCCGATAACGCCTCCGACGGTGCTACCGGCGAGGATGCCGCCACCGGTGGAACTTTTTTCGAGGTCGGAATCGTTCTCGATCGGGGATTCATCATCGCCCGGATCTCGCTTGCCACGAATGACGAAGCCGGTCTGCTCTTCGGTAAATCCGGCTTCGTGCAACTCATTCAGGGCGCCTTCTGCCTTCACGCGATCACGAAAGATGCCAACCAGTATTTTTCCGTTAGTTCTATCAGTCAACGTTCTGTTACCTTCCTGCGGTGCCGTATTACCTGCCCACGGCATGTGAGCCGAATCGGTGGATTCACACACGCCATACCGCTGTGATGCAAGAGACGTGCCGCTGAGGACGTTGCCGAATGCAGCGCATATGCGACAATCCAGAGCATAGTCAACCGACGCCGACGCCGAAACTCGTTTGCTTCACGACTGCGAGGGCATCATGCCGGTACTCTATGCCGCAACGGGGCAACATGTCGCTCGACTGTCCCGCTCAGAGGATGGACAGTGGTCATCCACGATTCTGTTGTCCGATCACGGCGTTCAGTGCATTGCAGTGGACCCGGTCAATCCAGACAGGCTCTACGCCGGAACGTTCGACGATGGACTGTATAGAAGTCTCGATGCCGGTCAATC
>SLFF01000413.1 GCA_007124395.1 Thermomicrobiaceae bacterium
GGTGGGGCCAGTGATGGCAACTTCACGGCCGCCGTCGGGGCGACCACGATCGACGGTCTGGGCTGCACTGGTAATGGCGGACATGCCGATTCCGAGCACATCAAAGTCTCCGGACTGGTAGAACGTACCGCGCTGCTGACCGGCTTGCTGTCCGAGCTGTAGACCACCGATACGTTCGCGCTCTTCGGGGTTGCTGGCGCAACCGCAGCTCCGGCGCGATCGCGGTTGACATGGTAAGCGGAAACTCGGTAGGATTCACGTTGCGCAAATCACCGATGGCGGGTGGTGAAAGGGTATCACAAGGGCCTTTGGAGCCTTTGTTCCAGGTTCGAATCCTGGCCCGCCAGCCGGACTGCGAATCGTGAGCAGGCGACGCTCATCAGTAACGCCAGGGAACTGTGTCGACAGACGACCCTAACGGCTCCAGCTCGAACATCGCAGTGATTATTCTCGCGGCCGGCCTCGGCACGCGAATGAAATCTCGTACCCCGAAAGAACTGCAGCCATTGTCCGGCAAACCGATGCTGGATTATGTTCTGCGCGCGACGGACCTACCGGTTGTCTAACAGCGAATCGTAGTGCTTAGCCCGGCGAAGGCTGAGATTGCCGACTCTCTCCCTGAGGGGGTAGCGGTGGCCTGGCAGGATGAGCAACTGGGCACGGGGCACGCGGCCGCCTGTGCGTTCGATCAACTCAACGACGACATCACCCACGTGGCGGTGCTCTTCGGCGATCATCCGCTGCTGGAGCGTTCGGCGATCGAATCCCTCACTGAGACTATT
This sequence comes from Thermomicrobiaceae bacterium, assembly GCA_007124395.1. GTDB lineage: Bacteria > Chloroflexota > Chloroflexia > Thermomicrobiales > Thermomicrobiaceae > SLMJ01. The sequence goes on from SLFF01000413.1 coordinate 783, forward strand.
CTCGATTCCGGTGCGCTGATTACCCTGTTGACCACCATTCTGGATGATCCGGCCGCATACGGGCGTGTCCGCCGAAGCGCGGGACAGATCGTCGGGATTGTGGAAGCCCGGGATGATTCCCGAAAATATGATGGCCCGGTGGAGATCTACTCCGGCATCTCATGCTACGAGCGTGCCTGGATGGAGCGCCATTTGTCGCAGATTCCGCGGGCCGCAAACGGCGAGTACTACCTGACATCACTGGTGGAGATGGCGGCGAAGGATGACTCGATGTCGGTGGCAGTCGTTGCTGTTCAGACAGATCCATCGGTGGCTTATGGCGTGAACGATCGTGTCGAACTTGCCCGGGCCGAGCAGATTCTGAAGAAGCGCATTCTCGACCGGTTGATGCGTGGCGGTGTCACGATCGCTGATCCAGCGTCCACATTCATCGATGATTCGGTCCGGATTGGAATGGATAGCCGGATCGAACCATTTACGATTATCAGAGGCGAGACGACGATCGGTGAGGGGACGACGATTGGGCCGAAGAGCGTTATCGCGGATAGCGTGATCGGGAATGATTGTCAGATCGACGCGTCGCATCTGGAACACGCCAGCGTCGGTGATCGGGTGCATGTCGGGCCGTTTGCGCATTTGCGGGCGGGAGCTGAGCTGGCGGATGATGTGCATATCGGAAACTTTGCCGAGGTGAAGAACAGTAGCCTTGGTCGATCGAGCCGGGTGGGGCACTTCAGCTACCTCGGCGATGCGACGATCGGTGAAGATGTCAATATCGGTGCGGGAACGGTGACCTGCAACTATGATGGACGTCAGAAGCATCGCACGATAATTGGGAACCATAGCTTTATCGGGAGCGATACGATGCTGGTTGCGCCGGTCTCGGTTGGTGACCGGGCGATTACCGGCGCGGGGAGTGTTGTCAATCGGGATGTGGGTTCGGGTGAGACGGTCGTCGGGGTCCCGGCACGGAGTAAGCGGGATCACGACAGGCGCGTTCACGTGGACGGGGAAGGGACGTCTGAGGCGTGATGGATGGACGGCTCCAGGTTTTTGCCGGAAATGCGAACCCGGCTCTCTCGGAAGCCATTATGGGAGTGCTGGAAGCGCCGCTGGGACGAGCGGTGGTCAGTAATTTTGGCAACGGCGAGACCCAGGTGAAGCTCGATGAGAATGTCCGGGGTTCGGACGTTTTTGTCATTCAGGCGATGTGTGATCCGGTCAACCATAACCTGATGGAGATGCTGATCATCCTCGATGCAGTCAGGCGGGCATCGGCTGCTCGGGTAACGGCGGTTATCCCGTATTACGCGTATGCCCGGCAGGAGAAGAAGACAACGGGGCGGGAGCCGATCAGCGCCAAACTGGTAGCGAACCTTCTGGTAACGGCCGGGGCGGATCGGATTCTGACGCTCGATCTCCACGCACCAGCCATCGAGGGATTCTTCGATATCCCGGTCGATCATCTCCGGGCTACACCGATCCTCGCGTCGCACTTTCGACGTCTGGGACTCGAAGACCTGGTAGTGGTCAGTCCCGATTCTGGTGGCGTGGGTCGTGCTGACGAATTCCGGAAGCGGGCCGGTGGGTCGCTGGCGATCATCTCCAAGCAGCATCCGAAGCCGGAGCAGACCGAAGTCATCGAGATGGTCGGTGATGTCGAAGGCAAGAACGCAGTCATCGTGGACGACATGATTGCCGGAGGTGGAACGCTCTCCAAGGCGGCTGATCTACTGCTCTCGCGCGGAGCGAAGAGCGTCCGGGCCGCAGCGGTACACGGGATCTTTGCTGGAGATGCGCTGGACCTTATCGGGAAGTCGAACATTGAAAAGGTCTATGTGACTGATACCATTCCGCTCCGGGATGGTGCACCGGAGAAAATCGACCAACTGAGTGTGGCGCCGCTGCTCGCCGAGGCGATCATGCGAATCCACAAAGACCTGAGCATCAGCGCACTGTTTACCTGATCCTGTTTGAATCGAGGAGCGAATCATTCGATGACGCAAGAAACAAGCGACGATTCCGACCCTGACCCTGCTTGCGGTCCAGGAGGGCGCGAATCATGAGTGTTGAAACCTGGATCGAAGTAATCATCCTGACCCTCGCGTTCCTGCTGCTTGTGTCAGCAGGCATCGTAGATGCAAGCCTGCAAAAGCGCCAGAGATTGACTATTCGTGAGATTGTCGAGAGTGGCTCCAGCGGTGGAGGCTCCGATCGTGGTGTCGATCAACACGGGGAACTTCGCTCGGCTGTTGATGCCGCGACGCTCGTCGCGGTACTGGTCATTGGCGCCGGGATAGCTCACCTGACGGTGCGAGTTCTGTCGCTGGCATGGCTTATAGCCGTGTTGCCGGCAATCATGCTGGTCATCGTATCGATCGGTCGATTGATTCCTGAAGCGGTTGTAGATCGCTATCATCTGTCCGATGCACCGATCATCCAGCGAATCGGGAATGTGATTTCGGTTCTGATGGGACCGTTCCTCATTCTCTACAGTGGAGCCTCAGCTGCTGTTGAGCGGACATCCCAGACGCATGATGAGCCGGCCTCGAACGGATGGCAGGCCGCTGATTCCTCTCCAGCCACGGACACTGATTCCGGCGAACGACGCGAGATTCCGCATGACGAGCACGAAATGATCTCGGGCATCCTCAGTCTTGAGGAAGCGTTCGCTAGGGAGATCATGGTGCCGAGACCAGACGTCGTGGCTGTGGCCCTGGATACATCGGTCCGCGACGTTGTCAGTGTGGCGCAAGATGCAGGACATTCCCGGATTCCTGTTTTCGAGGATTCCATTGATCAGGTCCGCGGAATCGTCTACGCCAAGGATCTGCTGCGCTATGTGAACGACGACGTAGGCACCGCGTCGCTCTCGGAACTGATGCGCCCGGCGATGTTCGTGCCGGAATCGAAACGAGTCGATGACCTGCTCAAGGATCTCCAGCGAGCCCGGGTTCATCTCGCGATCGTGGTCGATGAATACGGGGGAACAGCTGGTCTGGTGACGATCGAGGACATCATCGAGGAGATCGTGGGCGAGATCCAGGATGAATACGATCGAGAGTTGCCACAGTTCGAATACGGTTCGAACGGCGTTATCACCGTTGATGGCGGCATGAACGTCGACGAACTCTCGGACCTGCTCGGTGTACCGCTTCCCGAAAC
>SLFF01000003.1 GCA_007124395.1 Thermomicrobiaceae bacterium
ACACCTGCTTCAACACCCGCAGCCAGTTGTCGCGACCGAACTTCTGGATCGCCGCGTCATCATAGCCCCGGTCACGCAGTGCCTGAATCAAGACAGGCGTCTGCGCTGCGTCGTAGAGCGCTTCGGGCATTCCCGCGCCGTCGTAGTCAGAGCCGAGCGCCACATGATCGATGCCCACCAGGTTGACGATGTGATCAACATGATCAACCATTTGATCAAGTGATACGTCGCTGGCCTCTTTCGCGCCTTCCACAAGGAACTGTCGCGCGAAGTTGATGCCCATCAGGCCGCCGTTTCGGGCAAGAGCACGGATCTGATCATCGTAGAGATTTCGTTCGTGATTGCAGATTGCCCGTGCGTTCGAGTGACTGGCAACGATTGGAACACTGGACGTTTCCAGGACATCCCAGAATCCGGCGACGTTGAGATGCGACACGTCCACCAGAATACCAATCTGGTTGCACCGGCGAACCAGTTCCTTCCCCAGATAGGTCAGGCCGCGCTCCCGGTTCTGCTCACCGACTCCTTCGCAGAAGATGTTGGACCGGCTCCAGGTGAGGCCAATCGAGCGCAATCCCAGCGCATACGAGAGGCGGAGAATCGTGAATTCCGGATCGATCGCCTCGGCACCTTCATAGTGGAGAACGGCGCCGAACGAACCTTCCTGACGTGACTTCTCGATATCGTCGACATTCTCGACCAGGCGCACCTGACCCTCGGATTGCTCGACGATCTTCCGCAGGCGATCGACCATCCTGAGCGTCTGAATCAAGGCGTGGTGCGGCAGATCGTCGTTGCGGATGAACACCGCGCACACCATCGCCGAGATCTGTCCCTCTTTCAGTCTGGGCAGATCAACGTGTCCGATGTCCGAACGCTCGAAAAAGCTCCTTTTCGTATCAGCGATGTCCAGCAGCCAGTCGCTATGCCCATCGATCATCCACATGCCAGGGTCACTGCTCACGTTCACTTCCTCTCGATCAATCCTGTGGTGCAAGACAATTTCACCCGGGTTGAGAATCAGTACCAACAACCGGGGACGATCCGCGCAGATCATGCTACGGTTCTCGCAGTTGGTATAGTCCACAGCCTATCACGACAACCGCGATTCGGTAGAAGGATCCCGGAGCTGAACATGAACCCACCCCGTCGCCCCATAGTCGCCATACTTGCCACCCTGACGTTCGCGCTGATTCTCAGTGCCTGTATGCAGATCGAAGTCGAGAGCGATTTCCAGGCAGACGGCAGCGCCCGCCATTCGATAGAGACTACAATCGACCGCACGTTTCTCGATGACCCCGCGATTTCCGACGAAATTGGTGGCCCGCTTGATTTCAGTGAAGCCGAACGGCAGGGCGAGGAAGCCGGTTTCGATGTCGAGGTGATCGACACCGCATCTCGAGTCGGGGTCCGGCTCTCGACGGACGTCGAAGACAACTCGGATCTCAGCGATGTCCTGGGCGAGCTGTTCGCGGTCGCCGGCAGCGACAGTCCACCAGAAGGCGGATTCCAGGGGTCGTTCACCGAGTCCAGCTCGCTCGGTTCCACCACCTACCGGTTCGAGCTCACCGCGGATGGTGACGCCCTGTTCGAGAACCAGCAAGAGCTGTTCAACGGTGATCCAGAGGATGAACTGGGACCTGACCTCGAAGACGAACTCGGAGATGAGTTCAGCGACGAATTTGGCGATCAATTCGACTTCGATCTCGAGCCTGGCCTCGACATGTTCGGGCAGTTCGTCAATATGACCTATACCGTCTCGATGCCGGGAGAGATCACCGAACACAACGGATCATCTGCCGGGCCAGAGCGAGTGCAGTTCGAGATCCCGCTCTCGGGGTCGGAAACGTTCTTCGCTGAATCCGAAGAAGGTTCTGGAATGTCGGTCTGGGTCATCGTCGGGATCATTCTCGGCCTCGCGGCACTTGCCCTGCTGATCACTGGTGGATTCGTTCTGATGCGCGGGCAGAAAGCACCAGACCTGTCGTCTGAGCCACCCAGGTCAAACGAGAGCGAAACATAACAATTCCGCAACGAAGCGCTCATCATGTGACTTTACTCACACCAAAGATCCGGCTGCGGGTCGCAGAATGGATCAGGGTCGTTTGAACCACCCTGACCGAACGCGCTTTTATGAACGAGAACGGGAGCAGACCCATGGATGTGCTGATGATCGGAACGCTGGCAGGCGTCGTCGGGATGCTGGTCGTCTTTGTCGCCGGGTATTACTTCCTGAGAGACCGCATCGCGCCGGTTGAGGTTCGGGACGAGTCTGACAAGCCCAGCGACTAGCTCCAGGAGCCCAGTCACGCACCGTTAGCGGGATGAGCGGAGAATCGTCCAGGCCAGATAGAGCCCGAGGCCGCCGGCGATGATGAACCCAAGCCCGAAGAATGCCCCGGCCCATTGATCCCAGAGTGGCGGGCTGTACACCGCCATCAGGATCGCCAGCCCGATAATGAACGATGCAGTCAGAATCCCCAGCACCACCCTATTGACCATGCGCTCTGCACGGAACATCAGGGATTCGAACCGCTCTGGCCGCACCCCAACTTCGAGTTGCCCCCGATCGACCGCGCTCAGAATCCGTCGAACCATGTGTGGCAATTCCATGCCGAGATGTATCGCCTCGAAACTTGCGGTTCCCACCCGCTTTGCCATCGCATGCGGATGAAGCTGATTCATCAGGATCTGCTCGGTGTATGGCCGCAGCGCACTGATTGGCTCGAAATCCGGGCTGACTCTGGCCGCCAGGCCTTCCGCCATCACTCCAGTCTTGAGTAGCAGCGCCATATTCGACGGCAGTTGGAGATTATGTCGACGAATGATCATCAATCCATCTTCGATCGCCGTGCCCAGGGCGATCTCCCCGAGAGATCGCCCCGTGTACTTGTTCAACAGACGCTGAAGATCCTGTCGGAGAATCGCCCGATCAACCCGGCTCCGGGCCACTCCGAGATCAAGAATCACATCGACCATCCGGTCAGCATCTTCCATCACGACCGCAAGGACAAGTCGGACGAGATCGTCCTGCATCCGCTGATCGACATAGCCGACCATCCCGAAATCGATCAGCCCGATTCGCCCGTGGGCATCGATGAAAAAGTTCCCGGCGTGGGGGTCAGCGTGAAAGAATCCATGGGAAAAGATCATCTTCAGGTACATCTGGAAGATGCGATCGGCCAGATCAGGGGTGTCGATCTGGTTTGTCTCCAGTCCATCGTCATCACTGACCTTTGTGCCCCGAAGCCGCTCGAGGGTGATGACCTGCGCGGTCGTGGTCTTCCGGAATACTGCCGGGACTCGGACGACGGGATCATCGGCGAACCCTTCAGCAAACCGTTCTGCATTCCGGGCCTCTCGCAGGTAGTCCAGTTCGCCGCGGAGGGTGTCGGAGAACTCCTGAACCAGGCCGACGACATCATAGTGATTGGCGACTTCCCAGCGTCGGCTCGCCGTCTGTGCAAGGTTGTAGAGGATGTTCAGATCCTCTTCGATCTGTGACTGCACACCGGGACGGCGAATCTTCACCACCACATCGGTGCCATCGTGGAGTTTGGCGGCGTGTGCCTGACCAATCGATGCACTTGCCAGCGGCTCATGATCGAACTGAGCGAACGCCTGGTTGATCGGCATCCCGAGCTGCTCTTCGAGCACTGAATCGATCTGGGGAAACGGGACTGGGGCAGCTGAATCCTGAAGTAGTGACAACTCGTGCTGAAACTCGGGAGGAAGCAGGTCGGCGCGGGTCGAGAGGATCTGTCCCAGCTTGACGAAGGTCGGTCCGAGCTCTTCGAGGGCTTGCCGGAGACGCTCAGGCTGGGATGGCCAGCCACCACCGACCGTCATCCCCCGTCGGAACGGAGCAAACCGCTCCAGACCGATAATTCCGACCAGAAACCCCATCCCATGACCAGCCAGAACACGGGCAA
>SLFF01000090.1 GCA_007124395.1 Thermomicrobiaceae bacterium
CGCTTCGGCTTCTCGTCGATCGGCGTCACCAGCACCGAGCCGAGAACTGCGTAGCAGATCGGAACCGCGTAGGCTTCTCCCGACGAGTCCACCGTGGCGAGACGGCCAACCCGGCATCGCTCGATAAACGCGAGATGCTCTTCGTTCCATTCAAAGGTCACTGATCAGAACTCCTTGACATTGCCGGGTCGCTCAACGTAAATAGACGATGAGATGGAGGTGTGCCAATGAAGACAATCGAACTCCCCAGCACAACAGACGAACGCTTGGTCACGATGCTCCGGGCCGTGGCCAATCCGATCCGCTACCGCATTCTGCAGATTCTCCGAGAACGCGGCGAGTGTCAGTGTGGGCCGCTCGGCGATTCCTTGCCAATTGCCCAGTCAACATTATCCCAGCATCTCAAGGTCCTCCGTGAAGCTGGATTGATCCAGGGGACCGTTACCTCCCCATCGATCTGCTACTGCCGTGACGAAGAGAACATCGCCTGGCTGAAGCAGTTCGTGCAGGATCTCTGATAATTCAACCATCGATGACCCGGTATACCGGAAAGGTTGCGCGCTCTGTGACCACAGATCAGCACAATGATTCACTCGATCCCGCCGCAAAGAAGACCGTCCTGCGATGGTTCACCTACGGCATGTACGTCGTCACCGCAAGGGACGGCGAAGAGACCGGAGCCTTTACCGCCAACTGGCTCAGTCAGGCCTCGTTCGATCCGCCACTGGTTATGGTCTCCGTCGAGAAGGATTCGCACTCCCTGCCGATCATCCGATCCAGCCAGACCTTCACCGTCAACGTGCTGGAATCCGGACAGCGCCGCCTGGCCGGGCATTTCGGCAAGAAAGCCGCGAAGGTTGGCGACAAACTCGCCGATATCGAGCACTATCAGACCGGGAGCGGACTGCCTGTTCTCAACGACGCCCTCGGCTATGTCGTCTGTCGCGTTACCGACGAAATGGATGCCGGCGATTCCGTGGTCGTCCTCGGCGAGGTCATCGAAGCTACGGTCCATCGGGAAGATGGCGACCCCCTGACGATGGCCGAGGCGGGATTCCGTCATTCCGGATAGCCTGAAAAATCGAGAGGGGAATACACGATGCCCTACGATGTACGCGGCGAGTTGCTCGACGTCTATGGTCACAACCTGACCACCTTGCGCACGCTGATTCGGGACCTGCCGGATGACGTGGTCCGTCTGCAGGGTGAGGGCAGCGAGCTGTGGTCGATTCTGGAGATCATCTGCCATCTGCGCGATACCGAACAGCGAGCATTCGACCGGGTCAGACTCATGATCGAGGAAGACCGGCCGTTCCTGAGTGGATATGATCCAGATACCGTCGCCCGTGAATCCAACTACCAGTCGCAGTCACTCGACGACGCACTCGATGCCTTCGAAACGCTCCGACGAGAGCAGATCGCGTTCTTGCAGACGCTGAACGAGGATCAATGGAGCCGTTCTGCCGTGCATGAAGAGGCCGGCGATATCAGCGTGCAGTCACTGACAGCCCATATGGCTGCCCACGACTGTGTTCATATGGCTCAGATCAGTCGGAGAATCCAGGAAACCCGGTCCAGCTAGCGAATCCGCCGGTGACGATCGGGCCGCGGGTTCATCTGCGATACCCCACCGGAACGTCTGCCAACGTTCTCCTGCGGGATCAGCCGGCCTCGCGGCTCAGCATTCGGGTCGGCCCCGGCAGGGAGTGTCAGCGTCGCCGACCGGCGGATCGTCGGGCCTTCCCCGGACCCCAGAATCCGCTTCAGCCAGACCTCAAGCGCAGCGGTAAACAGCACCACCCCAGTCAGCATTGCCAGTGTCGAGAGCAAAATAGTAGCCCAGTTTTCGGGGAATTGAGTTCCGGCAGAGACGGCTGCAGCATCGAGAATCGCCACATCGAGCAACAGAATAATCACCCTTTGCCTATGTTTCCCATGGATGCTGCGAGATTCGTAACATCACATGTCAGTATTCTGGATCCGCCAGATCTATCCCGAAGTTGCCAACCCGTATGGTATTCTCTTGCCTGCCCGGAGCAGGGGCCGGGCTACTTCGATACGCTCTGTTGAGTCTAACGATTTCAGTCAGAGCCGTCATCTGAGCAAGGTACCAGTTTGTCTCCACAACCGATGGACCAACTTCGCCGTATTCCCGGTCTCTGGCTGCCTGCCTTAGTCGTGCTGTTACTCACCGCATTCGGGATCTGGGCGATACAGATCGAGAGCGATTTCAGCTTCTACTGGCGGGATCCGGCCGCCATCGTCGAGACCAGTCCATGGATCGGACTCTTCTCCAACATCGGAAACTTCATCTGGTGGATTGCCAGCATAACGGCGCTTTTTACTGCCGGGTTGCTCTATCGGGTACCGGGATACAGACGTGAATCGATGTTTCTGCTGTGCTGGGGCATCTTGACCGCGTTTCTGGCGCTCGATGACTTCTTCATGTTTCATGAGTGGGTCGTTCCGACGTACCTGCCGGTGTCGGAAGATGCGCTGGTCGGCGTCTACTTCGTCATCGCGCTCGGATTGCTGATCATCTTCCGGGACGAACTGAGGCGCACCCCGTTTCTGCTGTTCTTCTTTGCACTCACCTGTTTCGCAGGCTCGATCATCATTGACGTGATCGGTCCCGCCCGATTTCAGGACTGGGGACTCTCCGTTCGATATGTCTGGAATCTTGAGTACATCGTTGAGGATGGGCTGAAGCTGACCGGAATCATCGCCTGGGCTCACTACTTCGTGCTCACCACGACTGGCTATCTTCGGCCATTTCTCAAACCGGAATCATTGGAATTATCGGCCGAAACGAACGCGTTACCCAAAAAGCGCAGCAAGCGATCGAACGTCCGGTAGCTCGAGATCAGGAACTGCGCTGGCGGGAGGGGTGGCCCCGAGTCCCGCTTTATCGTAACGGCGATTGATCCAGACTGTGGTCATGCCCAGTTCTTTGGCAGGCTCATGGTCATGGAACATGCTCTGTGCCACGTGCAGCAACCGGCTGGAATCCCCACCGATACGTTCGATCGTCATACGAAATGGGCGAAGATCCGGCTTGTAGACGCCGGCCTGCTCCGCCGTCACCACGACATCGAATTCAACGCCCAGCTTGCGGTTCGATTCCGCAAACAGATCGTCATCACAGTTGGTGATCACCGCCAGCGAGAAATGCTGACTCAGCATCTGGAGCGCTTCCGGAGAGTCCGGAAACGCTGGCCAGTCCGGAACCGAGCCAGAGAATGCAGCGAGATCATGGGGTTCCGGGGTAAACCCGTGCTGATCTCCGATTTGCTTCAGCACGCTGGTCAGAACCTCACGATAGGTGCTGTACGGGGGACGTTGAGCAACGGACTCCGTGGCGGCAAACGCATCGAGAATCTGATCATCGCTCCAGTGGAGTTGGTGTCGCTCAAGAATGGGCCTTAGCGACTGGACGATGCCGGTCTCCCAGTCGATCAGCGTTCCATAAACATCGAAACTGAGATAGTCGAACTGTTCAAAATCAAGAGGCATCGATCGAGGTCCTCGGAGTCGGACCGGGGCGGGCAATGTAGTAGCCCTGCGCGTATCTGGCACCGTGATCCCGTGCCCAGTCGAACTCTCCCTTTGTCTCGATACCTTCGACGATCGATTCGATGCCGAGTTCGTTCGCCATCTCCAGAAGCTTCGAGACGACCATCGCCTTGTACGGATCCTGATCGACGTCGCGGGTCAGCTCCATATCGAGCTTGATGTAGTCCGGTCTGAGGCGATTCATCAGATTCAGGTTGCCGTACCCCGCGCCAACATCGTCCAGCGCGAGCGCCTCGCGGCTGAGAAATCCGGTCTATCCAACCAAAAGACCGAACTTGAAGAACGGTTGACCGCATTGGATCAGGAGTTGTCCAGGCTACGTGATGAAGCCGCCGCGATA
>SLFF01000219.1 GCA_007124395.1 Thermomicrobiaceae bacterium
ACGACCCGGAACACCGGCACAACCCGCAACTGGACCCTGCGTTGCTGGCGGAACATGCTGATGGACTGATCCTGCTTACCGGCTGCCGGCAGGGCAAGCTGGCGCAACTGATCGACGCCGGGGAATTCCAGGCTGCAGAGGATCTGCTCTACACCTACATCGACTGGTTCGGTAAAGACAACGTTTATGTCGAGCTGCAGCAGAACCTCGTTCACGGCGACACCCGCCGGGTCCACCAGATGGTCCGGCTGGCAAAGCAGGTCGGCCTGCCCTACGTGGCGACCGGCAACGTGCACTACCACCGGCGGGAGCGGCACCAGTTGCAGGACGTGCTGGTGGCGATCCGGCACCGAACGACGCTCGATGGCGCGCACCAGTTTCGTCGCCCCAACTGCGAGTTCGATCTGCAACCAGTCGAGCAGGTGGCGGTCCGTTTCGCCAGTTACCCGGAAGCGCTCGACGCCACGCTGGAGATCGCCGAACGTTGTGCAAAATTCGATCTGACCACCGATCTCGACTACGCTTTTCCGGATCATCCGACCGAAGCCGGTGAATCTCAGGCCGACGTGCTGGAGCGTATCTGCCGGGAAGCGATGGACACTCGTTACCCGCCGGACAGTGTCTATCGGGAGCGTGCCGAGCAGCGACTTCGGCAGGAGATGGATCTGATTACGAAGCACAAGCTGGCCGGGTTCTTCCTGCTGTATCAGGATCTGATGCGCCTGGCGCATGAAGTTGCCGAGGAAGTCCGCGGTCCCAGTCTGGCCCGGAGCCACTCGATGCTGCCGCCGGGGCGGGGCCGGGGGTCGTCGGTCGGCTCGATCGTCTGCTACCTGATCGGCCTGTCCCACGTCGATCCACTGAAGCACAACCTCTTCCTGGGCCGCTTTCTTAATGAAGACCTCGCCTCGGTGCCGGATATCGATCTCGATTTCCCACGGGACATCCGGGAGCGGCTGATCGCGCGCGTCTACGAGGAGTATGGGCATGATCACGCGGCGCTGGTTGCGGCGTTTTCCACCTACCGGCTGCGTAGTGCGGTCCGGGATATCGGCAAAGCGCTCGGCCTGCCTGCCACGGATATCGACAAGATCGCCAAGATGAGCGAGGGCCGCTCGGCGAAGGATCTCGGGGAAGAGTTGGATCGCATCCCGGCCTATGCCAGCCGGCGGGAGTTTCCGCCGCTCTCCTTTCTGGTGGAACTGGCCGATCAACTGGCCGGGTTCCCGCGTCATGTTGGCCAGCATTCTGGCGGGATGATCATCTCTTCCACGCCGCTGATCGATCTGGTGCCGGTGCAGCCTTCGGCGATGGACGGGCGCTTTATCTGTCACTGGGATAAGGATTCTTGCGACGATGCTCGCTTCATCAAGATCGATTTTCTGGCGCTGGGGATGCTCTCGCTCGTCGAGGAGTGCCTGGAGTTGATCGTGGATTCCGGCAAGGATCCGGTCGATCTCAGCCAGGTAGAGCTGGATGATCCGAAGGTCTACGACGCGATCTGCAAGGGCGATACGATCGGTATCTTCCAGATCGAGAGCCGCGCCCAGATCCAGATGCTAACTCGTACGAAGCCGCGTTGTCTTGAGGATCTGATTGTCCAGGTGGCGATCGTTCGACCGGGGCCGATCGTCGGTGGGGCGGTCAATCCATACGTCCAGAACCGGCAACGCAAGCTGATCGATCCGAATTTCGAGCCGCACTACGATCACGAGTCACTGAAACCGGTACTGGAGGAGACGCTGGGCGTGATCCTCTATCAGGAGCAGGTGCTGGAGGTCTCGATGTATCTGGCCGGATTCAGTGCCGGGCAGGCCGATCAACTCCGCAAGGCGATGAGCCGGAAGCGTTCGAAAGAGGCGATGCTCCAGATCTGGGATCGGTTCCGGGATGGTGCGCTGGCGCGGGGTGTCGATATCGAGACAGCCCGGCATGTCTTCCGCAAGCTGATGGCGTTCGCGCAGTATGGTTTCCCGAAGAGCCACTCGGCGGCGTTTGCGGTGCTCTCCTATCAGTCCGCCTGGCTGCGGCTGTACCACCCGGCCGAGTTCACCTGCGCACTCTTCAACAATCAGCCGATGGGCTTCTATCCGCCGCATGTGCTGGTCAACGATGCCAAGCGGCACGGCGTCCGGGTCTGGGGACCGCATATTAATGAAGGTCGGGCCAGTTCAACAGTACACGATGGCAACGCCGTCCGGATCGGCTTCGGCTACGTGAAGGCGATGAGTGAGGACACAGCTCTGCTGATTGAGTCGGAACGGGATGCTAACGGACCGTTCGCCTCGCTGGCGGATTTCGTTCGCCGGGTGCCGATCAAGCGGGAAGCGGTGGAGAACCTGGTGCTGGTCGGTGCCTTCGACTGTTTCGGGCTGGGTCGTCGGGAAGCGCTCTGGCAGCTCGGTCTGTTCATCCCGGCTCGTGGTTACGGCAAAGCTGGCAAAGAGGCGAAACAGCAGCCGCTACCGCTGCCGGTGGAGCAGGACATGGTGCAGCTCACCCCGATGGCGCCGTGGGAACAGATGGCGGCGGACTACAACACGCTCGGCCTATCGCCACGCTATCACCCGATGGGCCTGCTCCGCACGCATCTGCCAGCGGAGATCGTCACCAGCGTCGATCTTCAGACCCTGCCGGACGGCAGCCAGATCACCATCGCCGGGTTGATTGTCTGTCGACAGCGGCCAGGCACGGCCAAGAACATCACCTTCCTGCTGATGGAAGACGAGGTCGGACTGTCGAACATCATCGTCTACCCGTATCTCTACGAGCAGGATCGTTTGCTGGTGCGACGGGAGCCGTTCCTGCTGGTGCGGGGCAAGCTGCAGCGTCAGCAGGGGACGATCAACGTGATCGCCGAGCATCTGGAACCGCTGGAAACCGCTCGGCAGCACTACGATGCCCCGGCCCCGGAGTCAGTCAACTACGATGCCGAGCCAGGCGACCCGGTTTCGATGACCCGCACCGTGGTCAGCCCACGGGCGCATAATTTTCATTGATCACTGATTCCATCGAGCCAGTTGGGATAGTCGGTTTCGATTCGTCGGACGAACTCAGGCATGTGTTGTCTGAGGAATTCCAGTGTTTCAGTGCGCGAATCATGGAGATCGGCAGCCCGGATTGCAATGACTTCCAGAAGTTCTTGAGGAAATTGATCGAACAACTCGACCAGAAACTGATCCGGAGTGCGCAGTTGAATGCCAGCGTGCTGGAGTTGGTCTACAACGAAGTGCCGGACATTCCTTGTGACGATGACGTTCGCATTGCCAGCCAGTGCCGCTTCAACAACGTGGCTGTCTTCAGGATCGATAATCAGATCGGGAGGTGCTGGTCTGCCACTCTGGGCCATCGCATCAGGGAAGGCCTGGGTGAGTGCGGAGAACAGGCGATCGATACTCGCATCATTGATCGCAATTCGCTGAGACAGAGTTCGCCGCACCTCTTCGAGGATAGTCGGTCCCCAGCGAACCTGAAAGAATTCTGCCGCTGCGCATCTGAGGAGCACATCTCTCACCGACGACGGTACGAGCGTACATGCGTCGAGGATTGCGATTACTGGAGAGTCGAAATCAATCTCACTATTCGGGGATGCCAAACTCTCTACCCAGCTCTGACAAACGACGAAGATGATCATCCCGTTCACGATCGCGGCGTTGTTTGTACTCGAGAACGTCACTCAGTTGAACGCGTCGGTGAGTCCCGACCCGTCGAAACGGTATGTCTCCACGATCCAGCAACGTGACCAGGTACGGTCTCGAAATGTTCAAGAGTTCGGCAGCCTGTCGGGGCGTGAGCTCAGTCTGATGCTCGAAGATCGCTATGGTGCTTCCCTCTCCCATCAAGTCGGCTGCCTGTGCCAGAACCTTAGAGAGCCCCTCCGG
>SLFF01000431.1 GCA_007124395.1 Thermomicrobiaceae bacterium
CGATCTCTTCGGCCAGGGCGATCCGCTGCGTGATGCGCCCGGCGTTATCGGTGAAGCGCTCATCCTCCAGCAGTTGCTCCATGCCCATCGCCGTGCAGAAACGGTTCCAGATGCCGTCGTTACCGGACGCGACGTTGACGTAGCCATCCTTCGTCTGGAAGGTCTGATACGGGGCCACGATCGGGTGAGCATTGCCGGTTCGCGCAGGTTGCTGGTTGGTCGCAAAGTAGATCGCCGCCTGATAGCTGAGCAGGGCAATACCGCCACCGAGCATCGATGTATCGACGTGCTGACCCTCGCCGGTACGCTCCCGGTGGAAGAGTGCCGAGACCGTGGCGTAGGCGCCGAACATTCCGGCGGCCAGATCGGCAATCGGCACCCCGAAGCGGGTCGGCTGGCCATCTTCAAACCCGGTGACGCTCATCAGGCCAGACATTCCCTGCAGGATCAGATCGTAGGCCGTCTGGTTCTTCCACGGTCCGGTCTGACCGAATCCGGAGATCGAGGTATAGACGATGTCCGGCTTGATCTTCTTCACTGAGGCGTAATCGAGCCCGAGTCGCTCGGTGGCTCCAGGGGCAAAGTTCTCGACCACCACATCGGCATCGGCGATCAACTTGTGGATGATCTCCTTGCCCTCATCCGACTTGAGATTCAGGGTCAGACTGCGCTTGTTGCGGTTGATGCTGAGGTAGTAGGCGCTCTCCCCATCGATGAATGGTGGCCCCCATGCCCGGGTATCGTCCCCTTTTCCCGGCTGTTCAATCTTGATGACGTCGGCCCCCATATCGCCGAGCATCATGGTGCAGTATGGACCGGTCAGCACCCGGGTGAGATCAACAACCTTGATCCCCGTGAGTGTCTGCTGTGCCATGAACTCTCCTCCTGTATGTCCCCGAAATCAGCTGGTCTCATGTTGCTGGCAGTCTACACGAGGTCGCCTCGATCCGGGGATTGCACTCGTTTGAAGACAGCAAACAGGCCGGCACCAGTGCCGACCTGTCATTCGATCAATTGAATCGGGGACCTCTATTTGTGGTCGGATGGTCGAGGAACCAGGCCCTGCGAGATTGCGTAGAGCACTGCCTGGGTTCGATCCCGGACACCGATCTTGTGGAAGAGCGCCGAAAGATTGTTCTTGACGGTGCTCTCGGCGAGCGAGAGATTGTCTGCGATCTGCTTGTTGCTGTAGCCCTGGGCGAGATGCTTGAGCAACGTCATCTCGCGCTCGCTCAGCAGCTGCTCCTTCTCGTTTGGTGCCCGGGTGAGCAATCGCTGGTACTCCCGCATGAGGATCGGGGCCATGGTGGCGTCGATCGTCGCTCCCCCGCTGGCCGCGACCTTGATCGCTTCGACAACGTCATCAGATCTCGTGTTCTTCAGCAGGTAGCTCTTGGCTCCTGCCCGAACCGCATGGATGGCGTATTCATCGTCCTGATACATCGTCAGGACCACCACATTGGTTCCGGGGAAGTTCTTGACGATGTACTCCGTGGCCCGGATGCCATCCATACGCGGCATATTGATATCCATCAGCACAACGTCTGGCTGATGATTCATCACAAGCTGAATCGCCTCCTGGCCATCGCACGCTTCACCAACGACCTCGATCGCCGGAACGTTCTCCAGAAGTTGCCGCAACCCTTCACGAAACAGATCGTGATCGTCTGCAACTATCACTCGGATCGTTTCGATTCCCACAGCTCCTCCTGGCTAAGAACGTTTCTCGGTCGGGGCAAGCGGAATACTGGCGAGGACTCGCGTGCCTCGTCCTCCGGCACCTTCGATACTGAGTGAGCCGCCCATATCTTCGGCAAGCTCTTTCATCTGCTGAATTCCGAAATGCAGCCCCTGTGTTCCCTGTCTCTGGCCTTCCGGCACCTCGACGCCGCGACCATCGTCGCGAACTTCGACGTCGAGCATGTTGTCCCGACGCTGGACCTCTACATGAACACTGGACGCATCGGCGTGTTTGCGAATATTCTGCATTGCTTCGCGGACAATACCAACTACGGCCCGCTCTACCTCGGGCTCCAGCCGGACTCCGCTGATTTCGGAGATGTCGAGCTCGATCTCCGGATCACGCTCGGAAATTGGCTGTTCGGCCATCCGGCCAGCAATATCGCGTAGCCGGCCCGTGATACCGCCCGCCTGTTGCTTCGGTTTCCGCAGATCGTTGACCATGTTCCGGAGCCGGTCGATTGCATCGTTGAACTGCTCCCGGATCTGTTCCGCTTCCTGCGTCACTTTCTCCGGTTCGCTCGCCGCTACGCGCTGCAGCATCTCCAGACGCAGTCGCATATAGGCCATGTCCTGCACCACACCATCATGCAGTTCATGCGCCACGTAGCGATTGACTTCGTTGACGATCTCCTGCCGGGTTTCCTGCTGATCGGTTTGATCGCCAACACGCTGCCGCAGCACGGTCAACTGCAGCTGCTGAGCGGTGAGTCCAGCAATCGTCGCCAGCGTGACGATATCCTCCGGCAGATAGGGAAATGTATCACCCTCGCGCCGGTGAACTGCCAGGGCTCCAACCAGCTCTTCACCGATCATCATCGGGACCACCAGCAGATCCGAGCGGCCTGTTGGCGAGAATGGACGCGCGAACTCGGCTGACGACTGTCCCAGCCGATGTGCGGCAATCCACCGCTGGTGAATCAGCTTGCCAAGCTGGTCACTGGATGGCGGGTTATCGGTGCTATGTGACGCTTTCCAGCTCTGAACCAGCAGCAGGTGGCCGCCAGCATCCCGCTGGAAGATCCAGGCCCCGACCGTCCCGGGGACCTGGGCCAGCATCGATGATGCGGTGCCCAGCACTTCGGGAAGCGTCTCGGCCTCCAGGAGTTTGCATTGCAGCTCGAAGGGATAGTTTCCGCCGGAGATCCTGGTCCCGGTACGCTGATCCATGGTGACCATGTTGCTGGAAACCCGTTTCCCTTTGCCCTGTGCGCTGCTTTCTTGCTGTGCCATCACTCACCGCCCCTGTATGGAAGCACAACCTGTATCAACGAACCGCCGCTCGTCCGGCGTGTCAGCCGCAACATCCCACCGGCCAGCTCGGCTCGCTCACGCAATGTGACGAGTCGACGCTCGTCATCACTGTATTCTGGTTCATCTGGACGGCTGGTATCGTCCAGCACATCGTTACTGACACCATGTCCGTCATCAGCGATCGTCACCAGAATATCGTGCTCACGCTGCCTGACCCGGAATCCGATCCGGGTGACTTCTTCCCGATGCCGAATCGTATCGACCGCTTCCTGTACAAGCCGATAAACGCGGGTCTCGGCGACGGTATCGAACCGGTCCGGAAGATCGATCTCCAGCTCAGCACGGATACCGGTGTCGTCTTCAAAGTGGTTGAAATACTCCCGCAATGCAGACTCGAGCCCGAGAATATCGAGGGTTGATGGTCGAAGCTGGAAGATCGTCGTGCGGAGTCGATCGACATTCTCGGCAAGTGTATCCCGGACCCGACTGATCTCGGCACGGGCCTCAGCAACCGATAGCTCGCCAGTCCGCTGGTGTGTCATGTCCAGCTGAAACAGACAGTGAGCCAGCGTCTGCAACGTGTGATTATGTATATCATCAACCAGCCGCTTGCGTTCGGCTTCCTGCTGACTCATGACCTGATCGAGCAGATAGCCGCGCCGCTCGCCTCTGGCTCGCATGATGGCATACAAGCGGGCATTCTGGATAGCCACTCCGAGCTGCAATCCGATGATCTCCAGCAGGCTCAGCGCCTCTGAATCATAGGATCCCGGGGTGTCACTCTGGGCGGTCAACACCCCGATCGCTTCATGACCAACCACGATCGGCACGGCCACCGCCGATTGCAGGCTATCGTCCATATCCAGGATCGGGAACCAGTTGGCCTGCTTGATCGTTTGGGCGTCCCGGGCGATCTGGGGCTGGCGAGTGCTGATCACCCGGGAGAGCGCATCATTCCCGAGCGGCAGCCGGACCGGGTCTGCAATCACCCGGTTCTCGATTGCATACCGATACTCGACCTGCTCCCGGTTCGTCGACGTGAGCCCGACCGCGAAACAGGTCGTCTCCATCACGGATCGAACGTGGGAAAACACGAGCCGGAACAGACTATCCACATCGCTGAGCGTGGATAGTTCGATGCCGATCTCGTTGACGATGGTGAGGTTCTCAGAGCTTCGTTGAACCGCACCGTAGAGCAACGCATTCTCAAGCATGATCGCGGCATAGTTTCTGGCCTCGGTTACAACGTCCAGAAACGAATCACTCAGTTCATACTGGTCAGGGTAGTCCAGCAGCACGCTTCCGATCAGTTGACCGGTACTTCCACGCAGTGAAACGATCACCACCCGATGCAGATCCAGGGCCGCGCTCATCTCTGGCGGAAAGAGTGAGGTTTCGCGGGCGTTCGGCACAAAATACGGCTCATCACTGTGCATCGATTCCCGGAGCGCCGGCACCGCCTCGGGACGAAGCAGGATCTCCTTGAGTGCCTGCACGGAGTCGGAATGTCCACCGGAGACCGCCACCGGCAGAAAGCTCTCCTGCGGCTCGCTCCAGATAAATCCATAACATTGCCGGCCACCCAGCGTGTCGTGTATCCACTGCACAAGGTACTGAAACATTTCCCGCACGCCCGAGACATCCTCGAACGATGGTGGGTTCAACCGGGCGCTGGCGACACGGCTATCAATTCCCATTGAGTGCGCGGCCTCATCGGCCAGCGTGCCAGCGATCACCGCTCCGATCGCCTCAGCAACAACTTGCTGCTCATAGCTGAAGAGCTCGCCGGATGCTGTCATCAGATCGAGCCGGCCAATCAACTGGCCATGATGGAGCAGGGGCACCGTCAATACATGACCGACACGGCGTTGGCGCAGCAGATCGATCTCGACCTGGGTAAATCCGCCTGGCTGATGCCCGCTCAACTCATACAGTGACGAGCGCGGACTGGCCAGCAGAGACTGGCAGTCATATAGCGAAATGACGATTCCGGTCAGCGCATCGCGCAACTGCTGATCGAACCCATGGGTGACGCGCGTCTCCAGTGTACGGGCGCTGAGATCAGCAATCCGGATCAGCGCCAGATCAGCACCGATCGCCTGAGCCGCACCGGCGGCTAGCGCTGCCGGAAGCTCTCGCGTTTCGGTTCGATCACGAACCACCTCGGCGATCATCCCCAGCGCATCAACGATCCGGTGCCACTGCTGCGCTTCGGACGGTGTCGAACGGCCGGTCTGCGACTCTGGGAGATCACCCGGCACAGCACCAGACGACGGGACAGGTCCAGTGAACTGGTCCCCCCGCGCAGGCACACGGTCCTGATTACTGCTAGAGCGTCGCTTACCGGACATTTACTGCCTCGCGCTGCACCAGAAAGTGTGAAAATCACGACGATTGCAGACCGGGATGAGAACGATTCACGCCGACATACCGGACAATCGTTCACGGCCGCCCATAACTATGATTACCGTAGCACGCAGGTCCCGCAGAACATGATGCCAATAGGTACTGACTGACCCATGACCCCCGGTGCGACCGGCTGTGACTGGCGACACGGTTATACTTGCACCGATAACCCGATTCAACGGGACGATACCAACCTTTCACTGATCGATCTACTGACATGGGAGTGTGAACAAACCGCATGCGTTTGACGTTTCTTGGGACTGGTACCTCGAACGGCATCCCGATCATCGGCTGTCACTGCCCGGTCTGCACCTCGGACGACCCCCGTGATCGCCGCAGTCGTACATCGGCCGTCATTCACCACAATGATCGGAACATCCTGATCGATACGGCCACCGAGCTCCGGATACAGGCGATCAATGCCGGTCTGGACCAGGTCGATGCCGTGCTCTTTACACATGCTCATGCTGACCACGTTGGTGGGTTCGACGATCTCCGCCGGTTCAACGAGATCGGCCAACAGAATCTCCCGGTCTATGCGGGCCCCGAGACAGCTCGCAATCTCAGCGAGCGGTTCGGCTACGCCTTCGAGCACCACTTTCCCTTCTACGGGGGAAAACCGGACCTTGATCTGATCGAGTTCGATGGTCCGTTCGATCTGTTTGGCGACATCGTAACACCGATCCCGGTGACACACGGCAACTGGACCGTCCACGGGTTCCGGATCGGCTCGCTCGCCTATCTGACCGACGCCAAACACATCCCGGACAGCTCCATCGATCTGCTGCGCAACGCGGATGTCCTGGTGCTGAATGCACTGCGAGAGCGATCCCACCCTACCCACCTCAGTCTTGCTGAAGCACTGGAGGTCATCGCTGAGGTCAAGCCGAAGCGAGCCTATCTGGTTCACCTTGCCCACGAACTGTCTCATCAGGTCGCAACCGATCAACTTCCCAGTCATGTATCTGTTGCCTGGGACGGCCTCTCCATAGATGTCACCGCATCCGGCGAATGACCATCCGGTCATGGGAATCCTCTGCTAGGATAGGGAAAAGTGAGACACACGTTGGGAAATGACTGGCTCTGAAGGGAATCGCATGACCGACACGACTGTGTGGCGAATCGAACAGGGACTGTATCTGATCGATCAGCAGTTCCTTGGTGTTCCGGGTGTCATCGGTTCCTATCTGCTCAGTGCTGAGAACGACGACGACCTCGCACTGATCGAAACCGGCCCGACCCCGACAATCGAAAACCTGCTCAGTGGCATCCGATCACTGGACTATGATCCGGCACAGATCCGGACGATCATCGTGACGCATATCCATCTGGATCATTCCGGTGCGGCCGGCCAGTTGCTCCGACACCTGCCGAACGCAAAAGTGCTGGTTCACCCGAACGGAGCAGCGCACCTGATCGATCCATCCCGCCTGCTCACCAGCGCCCGCCGAATCTACGGCAATGATATGGACCGGCTCTGGGGCGAAGTGATCCCCGTGCCGGAAGATCAGGTTCAGGTTGTCCAGGATCGGGAGCGTATCCATGTGGCCGGGCGAACGCTGATGGCGGTCTCCACACCAGGACACGCTGGTCACCACCACGCGTGGTTCGATATCGACCGGAGAGACCTCTTTACCGGTGATGCGGCCGCGGTCCGACTGGAACGGGTTCCCTACGTGCGCCCGCCAACGGTTCCCCCGGAGTTCGATATCGAGCTCTGGCGGCAGACCGTCAGCACCATGCGGTCACTGGAACCGGAGAGGCTGCACCTGACCCACTTCGGGAGCTTCGATGATCCTGACTGGCACTTCGATGATCTGCTCAGTCGGCTGCACTACTGGTATGGATGGGTGACGGCACGGCTTCAGCAGGATACCGATGAAGATACGCTGGTGAGCGAGCTCCGGGCGTTCGGCGATGATGAACTGGTGAAGATTACCGGCAGTGAAGATCTGGTGGAGCCATACGAACTGGCCACGGCCTACTACATGACCATCCAGGGGATGTCCCGCTACTGGAGACGGTCGCAGCGCAGCTGACTCCGTCAACGGATACTGCGATGAGCCCTGGAAGAGATCGGGCGACGGGTGAACCGTCGCCCGTGTTCGTATCAACTACTCGAGTGAGTGGCCAATGCGCTCCATGAACTCTGGAATGAAACTGGTGGTCACGTTGCCCTCGCCGAACTCGGGATCCCGCATCAGCAACTGGTAGAACGGAACCGTGGTCGGGATGTCGTCCACGATCGTCTCGGCCAGTGCCCGCTGCATCCGGGCGATCGCGGCGGTCCGGGTCTCGCCCCAGACGATGATCTTGCCAAGCAGCGAATCGTAGTTCGTCGGTACCCGATACCCCTGATACAGGTGGGTATCGACCCGGACACCCGGCCCACCCGGCAGCACCAGCTTGTCGATGGTTCCGCCGCTCGGTGCGAAGTTGTTCATCGCATCTTCGGCATTGACTCGCACTTCGATGGCGTGTCCCTCGTACTCGACATCCTTCTGGTTGAAATCGAGCTTCTCGCCAGCCGCGATCCGGATCTGCCACTGCACCAGATCGACGCCGGTGACCATCTCCGTCACCGGATGCTCCACCTGAATCCGGGTGTTCATCTCGGTGAAGTAGAACCGGCCCTGATCATCGACCAGAAACTCTACCGTGCCCGCACCGGTGTAGTGGATCGCTTTGGCCCCTTTGACGGCGGCCTTGGCCAGATTGTCCCGCAGTTTCTTCGTAATGTTGGGTGCCGGCGACTCTTCCACAAGCTTCTGATAGCGCCGCTGGAGTGAGCAATCACGCTCGCCGAGCGAGACCACGCGGTCGTGCTCGTCTCCAAGCACCTGGACCTCGATATGACGCGGCCGGTTGAGGTAGCGCTCCAGATAGACCCCTCGATCGCCAAAGGCAGACTGTGCCTCGGCCTGCGCCAGGGGAAGCATCCGCAGGAGCTCGCGCTCGCCTTCTGCGACACGCATTCCCCGGCCACCGCCACCTGCGACCGCTTTGATAACGATCGGGTACCCGATACGCTCGGCTTCTTCGGCCGCCTTCTGCGCATCGTGAACCGGTTCCTGGGTACCGGGCACGATCGGCAGCCCGTTCCGGTGCATGATCCGGCGGGCCGTGGCCTTGTCACTCATCTCCTGCATGACTTCTGGCCGGGGCCCAATAAAGGTAATGCCGCAATCCCGGCAGATCTCCGCCAGCGAAGCGTTCTCGGCAAGGAAGCCATAGCCCGGGTGCAGCGCATCACAACCGGTAACGGTTGCCGCACTGATCACGGCCGAGATGCTGTTGTAACTGCGAACCGATGGGGCCGGTCCAATACAGACGGCCTCATCTGCCAGCAGCACTGGCAAGGAGGTCCGGTCTGCCTCTGAGTAGGCAATAACCGACCGGATGCCGAGCTCACGACAGGCTCGCAAGATTCTGAGCGCAATTTCGCCACGGTTGGCAATGAGAATTTTCCGGAACACTGATTACCCTAGCTCGCCATGAACAGGCCGCCATCGACTGGCAGCACTGCTCCGGTAATGTACGAGGCACCCGGAGACGCCAGAAAGGCAATTGCCTCGGCGATGTCTTCCGGATTACCAAATCGGCCGGTAGGAATCTGCTCCAGGATCGCTCCCTGCATGTTCTCCGGGATCGCCTCGGTCAGTCGGGTCTGAACAAAACCGGGGGCAACCGCATTGACGGTAATCCCGCGGGAGCCGACCTCTTTGGCCATCGACTTGGTAATGCCGATGATCCCGGCCTTGGATGCCGCGTAGTTCACCTGTCCGGCATTGCCGACCTGACCAACCACCGACGAGAGATTGACGATCCGGCCGTACCGCTGGCGCATCATCGGGCGCATGGCGGCTTTGGAGCAAATAAACACGCTCCGCAGGTTGGCCTGGATGACGGCATCGAAATCTTCTTCCTTCATGCGCATCATCAGCGTGTCCCGGGTGATGCCGGCATTGTTGACAAGTACATCGAGCCGCCCGAACTGGTTGATCGTCTCTTCGATCATCGTTCCGGCTTCGTCGCTATCGGACACATCAGCCTTGATGGCGAACGCCGTGCCGCCAGCGGCTTCGATCTCCTGGACCAGCTCGTTGGCCGGACCTTCATCAGAGCGATAGTTGACCGCCACCTGATAACCGTCCTGCGCCAGCCTCAGCGCCGTCGCCCGGCCGATACCTCGAACAGCACCAGTGACGATTGCCGATCGTTTTTCATCAGAGCCTGACATCAGCAACTCCCTTCCCTCGTCTCGGTCAGTATTGAAGAGCCTACCAGTGCGGTGCCTGCTCAGGAAGCCAGCATCTGTTGCGATTGATGGGTCTGGCAACCCTTGACGATACGCGGGGCCAGGCCGCTCAGCACCTTACCGGGGCCGATTTCGTAGAACGTATCGACACCCATACTGGTGGCTTGCTCAACAATGCCGATCCATTGGACCGACGCGGTAATGTGATCGCGCAGTTCGGCACGCAGGTCGTCCGGATCAGTCAACGGCCGGGCATCGACATTTGCCAGCAGCGGCACCGATGGAGCCGCCACCGAGACCTTCTGAATGTCTCCCCAGAGCGCATCGGCAACCGGCTGCATCAATGAAGAATGGAACGCGCCGTTGACCGGCAACGGAATAACCCGTCGAGCCCCCTGCGCTTTCGCCAGCTCACTGGCGGCTTCGAGCGCTTCGGATCGTCCACTCAGGGTAATCTGTCCGGGAGCATTGAAGTTCGCGATCTCCACACCGGTCTGCCCGGCAATCTCGATCAGCTTGTCGGTATCGAGTCCGATCACGGCAACCATGCCGCCCAGACCGTGTTCTTCCATGAGCTGCCCACGGCGGCGGACCAGCCGGACGGCGTCTTCGACATCGAGTGCGCCAGCCGCAACCAGGGCGCTGTACTCACCGAGACTGTGACCGGCAACGCAGACCGGATCGGGGAGCTGTCCAGCCTCACTCAGCGCCACGAAATGGGCCACACTGGCCGCCACGATCGCCGGCTGCTGGATACTGGTCTTGACGAGTTCCTCTTGCGGGCCGTTGAAAATAATCTCGCTCAACGCAAAACCGAGCGCATCATCGACACGCTCGAACACTCGCCTTGCATCATCGGACTGTTCTGCCGCATCCCACCCCATGCCAACACTCTGTGAGCCCTGACCGGGAAACGTCCAGGCTATGTTACCCATCCCGTTCAGTTCCCTTTCCCCTGACGCCAGTCGCCCCCCAGCGAACAACACTCGACGCCCAGCTCAGCCCGGCACCGAATGCCACCAGAACCAGATTCATACCCGGCTGGATCTTTCCAGATTCAGCTGCTTCGGCCAGACAGATCGGCACTGATGCCGCCGACGTGTTGCCGTAGCGATCCAGATTGACCCAGACCCGGTCTCGCGGCAGATCGAGCCGCTTTGCCGCCGCATCGATAATTCGCAGATTTGCCTGGTGCGGGATGAGCCAGTCGATATCGCCCAGACGAAGCCCGGCCCGGTTGACCGCCTCGATGGCGGTCTCGCCCATCACCCGGACTGAAAACCGGTAGACCTCGTTGCCGTTCATCTTCATGTAGGTGCGCTGGAGCTCATCGACGGCCGCGTTGCCGGTGCCGTTCCCGTTACTGCTGATGGTTCGACCGTAGAGGCCGTTGCTGTCGAACCCATCGATATACAGATGCTGGGCTCCCCGACCATCCGAGCCGAGCACGTTGGAGAGCACACCCTCTTCGGCGTCACTCGCCTGCAGCACCACCGCGCCGGAGCCATCTCCAAAGAGAATGCAGGTACCCCGGTCGGTGAAATCAATGAACCGGGTCAGCGCATCGGTGCCCACCACGAGAACCGTCTTGTGAACGCCTGTCTGGATGAATTGTGATCCAACGGCGAGGGCATAGACGAACCCGGAACAGGCGGCCGCCAGATCGAACGCGGCAGCCCGGTGTGCGCCCAGCTCCGTCTGGAGCAGCGAAGCGGTGGAGGGCATGAACTTGTCCGGTGTAACGGTTGCCAGCACAATGAGATCGATCTCTGATGGATCGATCCCGGCAACCTCAATCGCCTGTCGCGAGGCACGCGCAGACATCGCCAGCGTGGTGTCAGCTGGCGCTGCAAGTCGTCGCTCGCGAATACCGGTACGCGACACGATCCACTCGTCAGAGGTCTCCACCATCTGCTCGAGCTCCGCGTTCGTCAGAATCTGCTCGGGAACGTACATGCCCCAGCCAGTAATCGCCGCGTTCCGCACCGCTAACGGTACCCTTCACTCGCGTCTGTTCTGCCCACCACAGGCTACAGCCTGTGGGTCATCCGCGTCGAGAGGACTCGATTACTGCTGCTCTGCGTCGAGTTCCGCGGCGCGCTGTCGACGGACCTGACGGTCCATATCGATAACCTGTCGGCCCTTGTAGGTGCCACAGTTCTGGCAAACAAAGTGTGTTCGCTTCTTCTCACCACACATCGGGCAAGACATCAGCTGTGGCGTCTTCAGATAATGATGCCGGCGGCGGTTTCCCTGCCGTGAACGGCTAATTCTCTGTTTTGGATGTGCACCCATCGGTCGTCTATCCTCTCCTCAGTTCGCTGACTGATCATTTCCAGATTAATCATCAATTCGCCGACCAGGCGGCGAACATCGCAATGAGCCTGCTCCGGCTAGGAATTCCCCCGGGAATCGTCCAGGAGTTTCTCCAGCACGGCCAGGCGTTCATCACCTGCTTCTTCAGTTGGCGGCTCTTCACCACCACGAAATTCACTGGTGAATCCCGGGCAGTCATCCCCGCAAACAGGCCGAATCGGCAACGTGAGAATCGACACCTGTCTCAACATCTCGGCGAGGTCGAGGCAATGGTTGTCATCGATCTCGAACGACTCACCGTCGTCGTCGACTTCCACCAGCATTCCGCTGGCGATGTCGATCGTCGGGCGAAACTCCGCTTCCACGTCACCGCCGAAGTCGGTGTCGAACTCTTCCAGGCAACGGACGCACTCAAGTCGGGTACGTCCGGCCAGTGAGCCGGTCACCAGAATACCATCTGCGATGCGGGTCAGTTTAAGCTGCGCCGTGACATCACGCGCCATCATCGGATCGTCGAGCGGCAAAGCATCCAGCGTCAGTGCGTAGACACGCTTGCCACCGACCTGTTCCTTGAGAAGCTGGGCGACGTTCAGAACGGTGTCGTTGTTAATTGGTGTGGGTTCTGTAGCCACAGTTCGCCCCTCTCCATTGTTTACGTGCTGCCATCGCGAGCACATAAACCCGCCAAGTATAGCATCATGGACAACGCTCAAGGCAAGGCTGGCTCCGGTCGTTCATGCGGATAAATCGTTCACGCCGAGCCACACAGGCTCCATATGATTGCATATGGGCACCTTTGTTGATATGTTAATCTGAGTTATCCATTGAATTGAGAAAGTGAGACCGGAGATGAACGCATTCAGAAGCTTCCTCTACGCACTTGCCAGACTGCTGGGTGATGCAAATGCCGTGAAACGTGGTCGTGTCGGCCGCCGGATTGGCCGTCGCGTCGCGGGCCGGGCAACCGGGCGCGGGCTCGGGCGACTCTTCCGGTAATCAACCAGCCCAGTAGCCGTTGGCGAACAGGTAGGTGGTTATCGCCAGCCCGAACAGCGAGCAGATAACCAGCGCGTAGCGTACTGGCTCGGACTTGATCTTCCCTGCGACGAGAAAGACCGGGAACAGGATCGCCATGTATCGGGCCAGCGCCAGCGGCGTTCCGGATAGCGCCGGAACCATTGCCCCGGCAAGCACCAGCGCCCCATATGCTGGTTGCACCCGCAGCCAGAGATACACCCCGGCGATCAGAAACGCGATCAGCAATCCCATATCCATCAGAAAATAGTAGGTGTGCAGCGGGACCACATCGCCGGGGTACGGCAAGTACCCCAGTTCCTGACCGGTGAGGAATCGTCCAAGCTGCTGAAACGGTAGTGGATCGAAGCTCTGCCGGCTCCAGTGTTCCTGGTTCCAGAAATACACCCGGAAATCACCCAGTCGCAGCTGAAGAAACGCCAGATAGGCGAATCCACCCGCCAGCGTCAGCGCGCCACCAACCCAGGCCTGCAGGTTATCCCGACGTAGGGCTCGCTGGCGGATGAGCTCGATACCGACCGGAATGACCAGCACCACGCCGATGAGCTTGGTCAGTCCAGTAAACGCCCCGAATAACCCGGCTATCAACCACTGGCCACGGCGAGCATGGTAGAGGGTGGCCGCCATCCCGAAAACAAGGAGCGACTCTGCATAGAAGGCCGAGAAGAAGAACGCGGCCGGAAAGACCAGCAGAAACAGCAATGTCCGCCAGGCGACGACATCGGTATAGTCGATCCGCACCAGCTGAAAGATATAGAGCATTGCCCCGAACAGGGCCAGATGTACGACGATCAGACCGGCAACGACGTCAC
>SLFF01000174.1 GCA_007124395.1 Thermomicrobiaceae bacterium
GATTACAGCCACCTGACCGTCATCAACGAAGTGAATCTCATCGGCATGATCGACAAGCGCCAGTGCGTCTGAGGCGATAAATGCCCCTTGCTCTGACCGACCGAGCACCAGTGGAGAGACGTTCTTGACGGCGAAGAGGTGACGGGTGTGATTGTCGAGAACGATAAAGGCGTTGAGGCCGCGGATCTCGCTGAACACCGCTCGCACGCCCCGGACAACAGCCTCGGGATCCTGAGATCCCCCGACGGCGTCCTCGATCAGATGTGCGATGACTTCAGAATCGGTTTCGCTGACGAACGTGTGGCCAGCTTGCTTAAGCCGTTCACGGAGCTTTCGAAAATTCTCGACGATTCCATTATGGATAACCGCAAATCGGCCGGTGCAATCGACGTGAGGATGGGCGTTTTCGTCAGTAACGCCGCCGTGCGTTGCCCATCGGGTGTGTCCAAATCCAATGGTAGCGTCAGGGAGCGATGGATTGGTTGCAATGATGCGTCCCGCCTGCTTGGCAACCTTGATCGTTCCGTTCTGGCCTACAGCAACGCCCCAGGAATCGTATCCACGATATTCGAGGCGTCGCAGGCCCTCCAGCAGCATTCCACCGAGGGCTTGTTCGCGACCGACGTAGCCTATGATTCCGCACATAAGGTTAAAAGACCCTTCTCTGGCCGTTTGGCGGCACTCTGCCAACACCAGACTAATCCGCGGGTGACTTCAGGAGTCACGCACAGTTAGTCGGCCGCGATGAGCCGCGTACGACGGGCATGGTGAATTGAACGATTCAGGACAGGGGAAAGGTATGGGAGCCAGATGCACGTCGATCAGTGTTTGTGCCGGTAGTCGCCCACCGGTTTTGCTCTGATCGTTTCGGCCGTGCCAGCCGGGAGACCATCCGCCGAACGGTTCGATCGGCCTCCACCTCGTCGACTCATCTCCTCCGTGTGATGAGTTCCGGCGCTACTTTACGTGGACATCCATGCTTCTACTGATCGCTCTCCATCAGCCTCATCGATGGCCCTGTCGCTGCCATCATAACGCTGCATCCGCGCATAATCAACC
The DNA here is from genome assembly GCA_007124395.1 of Thermomicrobiaceae bacterium. GTDB lineage: Bacteria > Chloroflexota > Chloroflexia > Thermomicrobiales > Thermomicrobiaceae > SLMJ01. The sequence continues at coordinate 1,060 of SLFF01000174.1, forward strand.
TCGTGATCAGATTCACGATTCTGGCGGCTGCCGCGATCGAATGAAGGTCATGTATAATCTGGTTTGAAGAATCGGCGTAGGCCCGCGAAGGACAGTATGAGCGCACCGATTCGGCTCCATGAGCGTCAACAGGGACCACCCAGGCGGCCGCGGTTTGCGATCTGCTCGCTTGGCTGTAAGTTGAATCTAGCGGAGCAGAATACCTTTCGACGCGACCTCCGCGCTACTGACCTCAAAGAAGTCCCATTTTCCAACGAAAACGACACCGGCACTGTTGCACACCTGACCGATCAAAGATCGCGTTGGTTGCTTTGTCGTGCCCGACGGCTTCCCGGCCACTCCAGTCCAGCAATCCTTCCCGAATTACCCTCGCTTCAAACCAATCAGGTAGTCCCCGTAAGATTGAATGAGCCGCTTCGGGATGGCGTGCGCGCCACTTTTGACCGGGCCGGCCAAATGAGAGAGAAGGTCAGACTGTGATCGACCGGTACACGAGACCGGAGATGGGCGCCATCTGGAGCGAGCGGACGAAGATCGACCACTGGGTTCAGGTTGAGATTGCGGTCTGCGAAGCCTGGGCCGAGCGGGGCGTCATCCCGGAAGACGATATGCAGGCGATCCGCGGGGCCAGCTGCGATCTCGATCGGATGAAGGAGATCGAGAAAGAGACCGACCATGACGTCATCGCCTTTCTTCGGGCGATGGGCGAGACAGTTGGAACAGCTTCCCGACACATTCACCTTGGTCTGACCAGTTCAGACGTCATCGATACCGCGCTCTCGCTGCAGACCATTGGTGCCATCGATCATCTGGTGTCGGAAGTCGATCTCCTGATTGATGCCGTCGGCAAAGAAGCAATCCGCCACCGCCACACCGTGATGATCGGTAGGACGCACGGCGTTCACGCCGAGCCGATTACCTTCGGATTCAAGCTGGCGGTCTGGTACGACGAACTTCGACGTCACCGAATCCGTTTGCTCGAAGCCCGCGAGATGATTCGGGTAGGCAAGATTTCCGGTGCAGTCGGAACCCATGCCAACGTTCCGCCCGACGTAGAGGAAGACGTCTGCAAGCATCTCGGACTGGAAGCAGCACCGGTGTCGACGCAGATCCTGCAGCGCGATCGTCACGCTCAGGTCATCACCGCCATTGCGCTGCTCGGGACGTCGCTGGACAAATTTGCGACCGAGGTCCGTCATCTTCAGCGCACTGAGGTCCGCGAGCTGGAAGAGCCGTTCGATGCGGGAAACATGGGCTCCTCGGCCATGCCGCACAAGCGAAATCCGCACGAGACAGAGCGCATCAGTGGCCTTTCCAGACTCCTGCGTGGCTACGTGACGCCGGCGATGGAGAACATCGTCCTCTGGCATGAGCGAGACATCAGCAACAGCTCGTCGGAGCGGATCATTTTTCCGGATGCCTTCATCCTGATTGACTACATGCTCGGCTTGATGACCGAGATCGTTTCTGACTGGGTGGTCTATCCGGATCGCATGCGGGCGAACCTCGATGCCACCTTCGGCGCGATCTTCTCGCAGAAGGTCATGCTCAGTCTGGTGGAGCATGGGCTCGATCGGCAGGTCGCCTACAAGATCGTCCAGCGGAACGCACAGAAAGCCTGGAACGAAGAGATTCATTTCTCGGAGTTGCTGAAACAGGATCCCGAGGCGACCGCTCATCTGGATGATGCGGCGATCGACGCAATGTTCGATATGAACTACCACGTCCAGCATCTCGATCGAACGTTCGAGCGTCTCGGTCTTGTCGAAACTGCGAAGCAGAATTCGTAACGGAGGTTTCGTGCAACATGCTGTAACTCAGCTGGAACTGCTCGGAGTGCCGCTTTTCTCGCGCGGCAAGGTTCGCGAGACCTTCGACCTCGGCGATCGACTGTTGATGGTGGCGACGGATCGGATCTCTGCCTACGACAGCGTTCTGCCGAACGGTGTTCCGGCGAAGGGGATCATCCTGACGCAGTTCGCGAAGTTCTGGTTCGAAGAGCTCAAGGATCTCGTGCCGAACCACCTGTTGACGACCGAACTGAACGATCTCCCAACACACATCGTGCGTTATCAGCACCTGCTTCACGGACGGTCGATGATCGTGCGAAAAGCGGATCGTATCGACATCGAGTGCGTGGCTCGCGGATACATCTCCGGCAGTGCCTGGGCAGAGTATCAGAGCAACGGAACCGTTTGTGGACAACGATTGCCCGATGGCCTTCAGGAGAGCGACCGGCTTCCGGAGCCGATCTTCACTCCGGCTACCAAGGCGCAGGATGGTCATCATGACGAGAACATCAGTGTTGAACAGATGGTGGAGATCGTTGGGCAGGATCTGACCGATCAATTGCAGTCGATTACCCTCGCCGTCTACTCACGTGCCGAGGCGATGGCCCGGGAGAAGGGCATCATCATTGCGGATACCAAGTTCGAATTCGGCTATATCGATGGTGCCGTATCGCTGATCGACGAGGTCCTGACTCCCGACAGCTCCCGTTTCTGGGATGCGGAACTGTATGCCCCGGGCAAGTCACAGCCTTCGTTCGACAAGCAGATCGTGCGGGACTGGCTGACCGAGTCGGGCTGGGATCGTGAACCACCGGCGCCCGCACTGCCGGACGATGTCGCGCTGCAGACTGCCCGGCGCTACCTTGAGGTCTACGAGCGATTGACCGGCCAGACGCTCGACCTCGATCTGTCGGATCGCTAGCAGGTGAGGAGAACAGGTTGACTTCCACGTCCACGAAGGCCACAGGTCAGCGCTGGCTTGCCGAGGTGTTCGTATCGCTGAAGCCGGC
>SLFF01000114.1 GCA_007124395.1 Thermomicrobiaceae bacterium
AGTAGGAGAGGTTCGCAGTCGGGATATCACCGATCCCGTTGTCGCTCACCATGTTCGGCAATCCAGCACCCATGATCGCGGCTTTGAAGCGGGTCGTCTGGCTGATCGTCCAGCCCGTCATGTAGCCGCCCCATGACCAACCACCGACACCGAGTCGATCCGGATCGGCGATGCCTCGTTCGATCATGGCGTCGACCCCGGTCATCATGTCCCGGAACTCGCCACCACCAACGTCGTTGTAGATCGCGTTGGAGAACGCCGGTCCGCGTCCGGTGGATCCGCGCGGGTTCGGCATCAGAATCGCGAAACCGTTACCAGCCAGTGATTGTGCCCATGTTGCGTGGAATCCATCGGTCCAGCGCCATGTTGGGCCACCGTGAACCAGCGCAATTAGTGGGTACTTTTCGCCGGACTTGTAGCCATGCGGCTTCAAAAGAATGCCTTCGATATCGACGTCGGCATCGCTCGACCAGCGCACCAGTTCGGCCTCACCGAGCGCTGCATTGCCAAGTTCGGGGTTCAGATTCGTCAACTTGCTCGGGCTGGAGTCTTCCGCCCCGGTCTGGAACACCCAGACATCGGGTGGGGAGCTCATCGATTCCCAGACGAACGCGATGCGCTGGCCGTCGTGACTGACCGAAGGCGGCTCGGCGAGTGAGCCATCTCCCTGAGTGCTGTAGAGCTGCTGCATGGAGCCGTCCCAGCCGAGCAGGTACACCGCACTGTAGATGCTCTCGGCACCATGAATGATCAGGCTGTCGCCATCACCCTGAAGCCGAAGTGATTCCACCGTACCCTCGTAGCCTTCGGTCAGGCAGACCGGTTCTCCACCATCGACGGAAATCGAGTAGACGTAGTCCGCATTCACGACCCGGCCGGCAGGTCCGATCCAGGCGATCTTCGATCCGTCGCGAGACCAGACCAGATCATGCGTGTCGCCATACGGGGAGTGGACGCTGATGGTCTCTCCGCCATCTCGAGTCACGACGCTGAGATCGGTGTTCTTGAAGATGTCATCGATCCGCGGAGTTGACGTGAGATTGAGCACGAGTCTGAGGCTATCCGGAGCCCAGGCATAGCGAACGACGTGTCTACCCTCTGGCGATACGCACGTAGCCGACTTCGCGACCGGGTCCAGAACCCAGAGGCGCTGAAACTTGTAGTCGGTATCCCAGACGTTGACGTCGTCCTTCTCCTCGTTTCGCTTCTTTTCTTCGTCGGTTTCCGGTTCAGTCACGATAACGGCGAGGCGCGTGCCATCCGGAGACCAGTTGAGCGACTCCATGTCGCCCTCCTGATCGAAGACCCGGACTGCCTCTCCACCAGCCGCCGGCATCACATAGACCGACTGCTTGCCTCGCTCTGCCCGGTCCGACAGCAGCGCAATCCGGCTTCCATCTGGCGACCAGCGCGGCTCGGTATCGGCGGTGACCCCAGTGGAGAACTGAAAGGTCTCCCCGGAATCGACATCCGCAGCCCAGATTGCGCAGACGGGATGTTCGCTGGAGTTGCTGGCGGCTCGAACGGTAAAGAGGATCCGGGATCCATCCGGGGAAATCCGGGGATCTTCCGGTACCTGATGATTGGCGATCTGCTCCGGAGTCAATGGAGCTGGCGTTGACGGGTCCTCGTTCGCGACAGAAGCGTCAGACACAGGGCGGTTTCCTTTCTCCTGCTCGAAAGTCGTTACATGTCAGCGAGACTGCGGATCGAAGGCGTCTCGCAATCCATCTCCAATGAAATTTATCGCCAGAATGGCCAGAACCAGCACCACACCCGGCATCACCGCGAGCAGCGGTGCCCGCAGGTAGAAGCTGGATGCGCCGGTGAGCATATTGCCCCAGGTCGGCACACTCGGCGGCACGCCGAACCCGAGAAACGAGAGTGTCGCCTCGGCGATCATGTTGAAGGCCATTGCCAGCGTTGCCGAGACGATAATTGCTGCCACCACATTTGGAAGGAGATGCTGGCTGACAATTCGAACGTTGCTGGCTCCAATCGAACGTGCCGCTTCGACGAACTCTCGCTCCTTCAACGAAAGAAGTTCACCACGTACAACACGGGCAAGCCACATCCATGAGAATAATCCAAGGAACAAAATAACGTTCCAGACCGACGCGGAGACAATCGAAAACAGGATAAGAAGCATGAAGATCGCTGGGAAAGCCAGGACCAGATCGATGAAACGCATCAAGATGGAATCGACCCAACCACCGAAGTACCCGGCAGTGGTACCGACAACCACACCAACGACAGTGGTAATCAGCGCAGCTCCGAGACCAACGGCCAGTGAGATCCGACCACCGTAGATGAGGCGAGACAGCACATCGCGTCCCAGTTCGTCAGTACCGAGCCAGTTTTCAGCGCTCGGCCCCTCGGCAATCTTGAACAGATCCTGTTCATCCATCCCATATGGGGCGATCAGCGGAGCGAAGAGGGCCAGAAAAGTGAAGACCGAAATCATTCCCAGGCCGACCATCGCCAGTCGATGACGTTTGAACCGGCTCCACGCGATCGACCAGTGACTGCGCCGTTGAGATCGCTGCGCTAGATTCAGCTCGAGCTTCCCATGTGCCTGATCGTTCTCCACAGATTGCTTCCTCTAGCTGTATTTGATTCGAGGATCAAGGTAGGCATAGGCGATATCAGCGATAAGGTTCCCGATCACGATCAACACAGCCGAGAAGATCAACAAGCCCATCAACACCGGGTAGTCCCGGGCATTCAGCGAGTCGTAGAACAGCCGACCCATTCCCGGCCAGCTGAAGATCGTCTCGGTCACCACCGCTCCAACAAAGTAGAGGGGAATATCGATCCCGATCACAGTGACGAACGGAATCAGGGCATTCTTCAACGCATGACGGCTGAAGACCGACCACTCCCGCAGTCCCTTGGCGCGTGCGGTACGCATGTAGTCCTGTCGGATCACTTCGAGCATCGACGATCGAACGTACCGGCTCCAGAACGCGATGCTGCCAACCCCGAGCACGGATGCCGGCAGAATCAGGTGACGGATGCGCTCGACAATTCCGCCGTCATCCATAGAGCCCATTCCGGACGTCGGTAACCACCCGAGCTGGACCGCAAAGAGCAGCTGCAGCATCAGCCCGAACCAGAAAACAGGCATGGCCATACCGAAGAAGGAGACGAAGCTGAAGAGGTGATCGAAAAAGCTGTATTGATAGATTGCCGCGACGATGCCGAATATCAGGGAGAACGTCACCGCGATAACCAGCCCGGCGCCGACCAGCAACATGGTGTTTGGCAAGCGTTCCAGAATAATGTCCCGCACCGGTCGAAACTGAACGTAGGAGTTCCCAAGATCACCACGCACCAGATTCCCGACCCAGCGGGTATATTGAACCACCACGGGCTGATCGAGACCCATGTTCTGGCGAATCGCATCGAGTTGCTCCTGGTTCATACGGCCGCTACGGGCGTACAGTGAATCAGGTCCACCTGGCATCAAGTGCATGAACATGAATGAGATTATGGTGATGCCGACGAGCAGGGGAATGGCTCCCAGCAAACGTCGCGCTATGAATCGGCCCACGAGCGACGTGTCCCTTCCCCGTCGTGTGGTGCGGCGATCTTTTCTCGCCGCACCACGCTGACGTCAGGCAGCTAGCTTGTGTAGTGCCACTCGTTGACATTGTAGAAGAGGCGGGTGAACGCGTTCGGCTCGAACCCGGACAGATTCTCCGGCGCGACGAAGATCAGGCTGCCCCAGTAGATGAAGATAACTGGAAGCTCTTCGTGCAGGAGTTCCTGGATCTCCCAGTAGAGCTCTCGGCGCTCGTCCTGATCAACCGTTGTCGCAGCCCGCTCGGTG
>SLFF01000040.1 GCA_007124395.1 Thermomicrobiaceae bacterium
CTGGCGCAGTTCTTCTCACTGGTGATGATGGTCAACGGCATGGCGCCGATTCTGGCCCCGATCATCGGCGGGCAACTCCTGCGATTTACCACCTGGCACGGCGTGTTCGTCGTCCTGGCGCTGTTCAGCGTGGTGTTGCTGGCGGCCGTCCTGATCTGGTTGCCGGAGACGTTGCCGCCTGAACGCAGACAATCATCCGGTATCGCTCCGATGATCGCCTCTTTTAAAGTGTTGCTGACTGATCGGCTCTTCATTGGATACGGGCTGTCTGCCGGGTTTGCATTCGGGGCGATGTTCGCCTACATCGCCGGATCGTCCTTCGTCATCCAGAACATCTACGATGTCTCGCCACAGTCCTACTCGCTGATGTTCGGGGCCAACGCGCTGGGCATCGTCACCATGGCCCAGATCAATGCCCGTCTGGTGCCGCGGGTTGGCCCACGGCGGATGATGACGGTCGGCCTGATCGGCTCGGCCACTGGTGGACTCTCGCTGCTGACGGTGGTGCTGCTCGATGTCGGGCTCTTCGGCATTCTCGGAGCGCTGTTCGTGATGGTCTCCAGCATCGGATTCATTGCCCCGAACACCGCTGCTCTTGCGATGGCCAACTACCCGAACTCCGCTGGCGCGGCTTCGGCGTTGATCGGTCTGCTGCAGTTCGGCATCGGTGGGCTGGTTGCCCCACTTGCCGGAATCGGTGGCGACGACACCGCCCTGCCGATGGCGGTCCTGATTGCCTTCCTCGGCGTGAGTTCGCTGATCATCTCTCGAATTCTCACCCGGCAACCAAAACCTGCCTGATGGTCGCGATCCTGCGATTCAGTCAGTAGCATTTCCTGCGCCTTGCGCAGGAATCCTTTGCTGATTGAAGGTATCGAGAGGCGTGCTGTGAGTCATCCGGGTGAAGTGATACAGGTTCCAGTGAAGAGTGTTAGCACAGACTTGGCGTTGACCGATTTCTGGTCCGCAGTCGACAGGGTGGTTGAGTTCTGCCGTCAGAACGCAGGCGAGATCGATTTCGAAGGCGCCTTCCCCGAGCAGGAATTCCTGATGATCGGGGAGTCCGGACTGCTAGCCGCGCCGGTTGAGACGGCACACGGCGGAATGGGGTTCGGCGTCGAGCCCGGACGTGGCCCCGATCTACTCAGACTGCTGAAGCGGATCGGCTACGGCAACCTCACCGTCGGCCGCCTCTACGAGGGTCACACCAACGCGCTGCAACTTATCCAGACCTACGGCACCGCTGAGCAGCGGGAGCGATTCTCACGCGATGCCGTCGAGCATCGGCGTGTGTTCGGCGTCTGGAATACCGAGATGACCGACGGCGTGAAGATCTCGCCACTCGGCGATGGTCGCTACCGGCTCGACGGCGCCAAGACGTTCGCATCCGGTGCCGGATCGATCGACCGGCCACTGGTGACTGGTGCGTTTCCGGATGGTGGATGGCAGATGTTCATCGTACCGGTTGAGCGGGTATCCACCGAGGTGGATCAGTCGTGGTGGAAGCCGCTCGGGATGCGGTCATCGGCGACGTTCAAGATCGATTTCACCGGCGTTGAACTGACCGACGATGAGCTGATCGGCCAGCCGGGCGACTATCACCGGCCACCCTGGTTTACCGGGGGTGCGGCACGGTTTGCGGCGGTCCAGCTGGGTGGTGCCGAAGCGTTGTTCGATGAAACGCGCTGGTTCCTCCAGAAGATGAAACGTACTGAGGATCCATTCCAGCGGCAGCGTATGGGCCTGGCTCAGATTGCCGTTGAATCCGGCGATCTCTGGCTCAACCGGACCGGAGAGATCTTCGATCTCGCGCTGTCGGCTAGTTCCGAGGCAGAGTTCGAGCTGATCACCACCTACGCCGGAATGTTCCGGACGGCGGTCGAGCAGATTGCGCTGGACATGATCCGCTGGTCCCAGCAGTCAGTCGGTGCGCCAGGTCTGGCCCGGCCTCAGCCGTTCGAGCGTCTCATCCGGGATCTCACCATGTACCTTCGTCAGCCAGCGCCGGACGCAACCCTCGTTTCGGTCGGTGCCTACACACTCGATCGGAAAACCCCAGCGCACCAGCTCTGGAAACTTCCCGATGAGGCTTGATGTCGCTTCACTCGGCACCACGCTGGTTGTTGCCCCGCACCCTGACGACGAATCGCTCGGCTGTGGTGGGCTGATCGCTCTGCTGCGCTCGCACGGACACCGGGTTCATTTGCTGGTAACGACTGACGGAGCCGGCTCACATCCGAACTCTCGGCAGTATCCAACGGATCGACTGCGGGAACTGCGCTATCGGGAAGTTCGCTGCGCAGCCGGAGTGCTGGGCGTAAAAGCTGATGAGATCACCTTCCTGCATTGCCCGGACCGATTTGTTCCGGTGAGGGAATCATCCGGGTTTCCGGCAGTCGTCGATCGGGTCGCCGAACTTCTCCACGAGATCGAGCCGCAGACGGTCGTGGTGCCGTGGCGTCGGGACCGTCACTGCGATCACGAGGCATCCTGGCAGATCCTTCGCGAAGCCGCCGGTCGGGTTCGCTTCACCGGATGTTGGCTGGAGTACCACGTCTGGCTGCCAGAGCTCGGTGATGCAGATGCGTTTCCGAGACCGGGGGAGGTGCGTCGTCTGGAGCTGGATATCTCGGCTGTGCTCGATCTGAAACGTCGGGCGATTGCCGAACACCGCTCCCAGACTACCGATCTGATTAGCGACGACCCGAATGGGTTTCGCCTGAGCCCGGAAACGCTTGCCCGGTTCGATGAACCGATCGAAATCTATCTGGAGCCGAATGATGACTGAAGGACGACGCCCGACACTCGATTCGACCTTCTTCGACGGGATGTATGAAGAGACCCACGACCCCTGGGGGTTCGAATCCCGGCCCTACGAAGCTGAAAAGTACGCGGCAACGCTCGATGCCCTGCCGAACGAGCGGTATCGGAGTGGCTTCGAGATCGGTTGCTCGGTTGGTGTGCTGACCGAACTGCTGGCTGGTCGCTGTGACGCACTGCTGGCTGTCGATATCGTCGAGCCGCCGTTGATACACGCCAGAAAGCGCTGTCAGCACCTGCCTCAAGTCCGGTTCGAGCGCATGGAAGTCCCGCACAGATTCCCCGAAGAGATGTTCGATCTGATCGTGCTGTCCGAAGTTGCCTACTACTGGGCTGGAGACGACTTCCGGCTGGGTGTTGATCGAATAATTGAACACCTGGAACCAGGCGGCCACCTGATCATGGTGCACTGGCGGCCGTTCGTCGAGGAGTATCCACTGACTGGCGATCAGGTCCACGATGCTGTGCTGGAATCGACCTCAGAGAGCCTGACTCACCTACTTGACCGGCGGCATGAACTCTACCGGCTGGATCTGTTTGAACGACGATGACGTTTCGTTCGCGGATTCGTCTGGTCAGCGATGTACTGCCTGAGCTCCCGGATCGCCTGATCGATTGCCACTGAGGGGAAGGGTTCCGACCGGATGCCGGTTTCCTTCTGGAGACACTGAATCTGGGTCCAGACCTCACCAAACCGGGTTCCGCGTTCCAGCAGCAGATCGAGAGCTTCAGCAGGGACCATCAACCGCTCGGCCATCGGGATCAGCGAGCCATTGAGTGATTTCCCTGTTGATCGAATCCACGTCCATTTCCGTCGGAGTTCTCGCCTGGCCAGGAATTCGTCGGCGATGTCCTCCGCTGATCGCACCAGAAACGGTTCACCGAGCCGCTTCATTTCCATCCACTGCTGAAGTTGCGCCGCAAAGCCCCACCCGGCGCGTCCCTGACAGCGGGCAGACGTGTAGACCTGTACGTGGGGGCTGTGTCGGATTCGCGCATCGAGTC
>SLFF01000369.1 GCA_007124395.1 Thermomicrobiaceae bacterium
GACGTCGGACGGCACGACCGAGTAGATATTGAGTGGACGTACGGTGATCCATCCACGGTAACGTTCTCCGGTGAGTTTGACGTCGTCATGATGTCCGGACACGCATTTCAAGTGTTTCTCGCAGATGAGCAGATCCTCGGCGCGTTCTCCAGTGTTCGGCAGGCGTTGAAGGAAGATGGACGTTTCGTCTTCGAGACGCGCAACCCGCTGGCCAGACGCTGGGATGGCTGGGTGCCGGAGAACGCGGTCGAGATTCCCCATCCGGAGGGTGGGGTAGCCCGGATGGAGCATGATGTCGATCTGCCGATCGAGGGTGAACTGGTGAGCTTCACGAGCCGGTTCACGGCGCCGACGTTCGACGGTGTACTGGAAAGCCGGAGCACCCTGAGATTTCTCAGCCATGCGTCATTGAACGCGCTACTGGCTGAAGCCGGGCTGGAGATTGAAGCTCAGTACGGGTTCTGGGATCGGACTCCAGTGACGGAGCAAAGCCCGGAGATCATCACCGTTGCCAGGCGAGGTTAGCGCTTCACTGGCTTATCGATCCAGCGATCTGTGAGTGTGATGAAAACGAAGAACCCGCTCACGAATCAGTGAGCGGGTTCAGTGTGTAAGGCACTTGGTGATTGGTTGCTATTCGGGACGCCCCGGTCGCCAGTTGTTCGGTCTCCCGAATTTCCCGGCCTGATGTTCTGGCAAACCGGCCCAGAGATGGAGCTCGCGCTCTGGCAATTCCGGGAGCACTTCACCGTCGATCAGTGTCTTTGTGCTGATCAGGCGCTTGCCACCCTCGCGTGGGTTCATCTGGGCATCGTAGAAGGTGTAATCGCCGTCTTCCAATCGGAAGAGCGCGATATCTGCCTGGTTACCGATCGCCAGGGTTCCGGTCCCTTCCAGCCTGATCGCCTTCGCAGGCTTGATGGTCGCCCGCTCGATGACGTCTGACAGGCTCATACCGAGATTCAGGAACTTGGAGAGAGTCGTCGGCATATCGAACATCGGGCCCTGGATCGCCATCTGATGAATGTCCGTACTGATGACGTCCGGCATGATGCCCTGCTCCATGAGCCCTTCGGCCACGTCGTAGTTGAACGATCCGGTGCCGTGACCGATGTCCAGAACCAGGCCGGCATCGTGCAGCTTCTTGATGTCGGCATTGACCACACGATCCTGCCCGAGAATCCGGTGATCTCCACCGGTGAAGCAGTGGGTGAGAATGTCGCCCGGTCGGAGATGCGGGATGACCTCGTCCAGGGTTGGTGGTCCGGAACCGATGTGTGTCATGAGTGGCAGACCAACCCGGTCAGCCAGCTCTCGTGCTTTCTCCAGTGGCACGATGCCGACGCCCCGGGTGGTGTTCGCGTCGATCCGGGCTTTGACGCCGAGAATCAGATCCCGGTTGGCATCGATGATCTTTTCGGCCAGATCGACATCAGCGTAGTTCGGGTTGTTGAACTCCCAGGTCGGGGCAATCAGGCCGATCGACGAGAGATTCAGCAGGGCGTAGACCCGGGATCGGGCGGGTTTGGCAATGTACTCCCGGAAACCCGGGAAGCTGTACGCGCCGGAGCTGCCGACATCGAGCCAGGTTGTCACCCCGGATCGGGCGGCCACTGGATCTGGCTCGATGCCCCAGTAGGTAACGCCCCAGTAAATGTGCGTGTGCAGATCGATCAGGCCGGGAGTGACGATCTGCCCGCTGGCGTCGATCGTCTCGGCGGCTTCCGAACTGTCGATCGATGGTTCGACCGCTGCGACCTTGCCGTCCTTGATGCCAACATCGAACTTGCCGTTGACACCAGACCCGGGATCGACGACCTCTCCGCCACTGATGACGACGTCATACGTGTGTGCCACGCAGTTCCTCATTCCTTCTGTAAACAGTCACGAACCGGAGACTTTATGACTATACACAGGCGATTTGCGCTGAACGCCAGCCCGCTCCGGTAACTTGCACAGACACAATCGATACACCGGCATTCTCTGACAGGTCCGGGTGACCGTCAAGAATGCCGGTGATGCTGTCGGGCTTCGGTGCTGACGGGTGTTTAGCGGCTGCGCATTCGTGGATCGAGCGCGTCCCGCAAGCCATCACCGATGAAGTTGATAGCCAGCACGGCGAGCGCAATCAGGATTCCCGGTGGAATCCAGAGCCACGGCATCGAATCCATCACTGTGAGTGACTGTGCAGCAGTCAGCATGTTGCCCCAGCTGGGTGTCGGTACCTGGACACCGAGTCCGAGGAAGCTCAGCCCGGCCTCAAGCAGGATCGCGCTGGCGACACCGAAGGTTGCGGCCACGATAATCGGAGCCATCGCGTTCGGCAGCATGTGCCGTGTCACCAGACGGGTACCCGATGCGCCGATCGACCTGGCGGCCAGCACATAATCCCGCTCACGAAGGGAGAGAAACTCGGCTCTGAGTAACCGGGTAATTGGAGGCCAGTTCAATAAACCCATCACCAGAATCAGGTTGAACAGGCTCGGACCAAGCAACGAAATCAGCGTAATGATGATCAGGACGGCCGGGAACGAGAGCACCACGTCCACAAAGCGCATGATACTGGCATCTACAAAACCACCGAAGTAGCCGGAGATTGCTCCCAGCGTCAAGCCGATAACCAGTGAGATGACGACGACCGCAACGCCGACACTGAGCGAGACTCGTCCGGCATAGAGCAAGCGAGCATAGACGTCTCGCCCGGTGGCATCGGTGCCGAGCCAGTACTCGGAACTGGGGGCCTGGCTGATCGACATGAGGTCAGTTGTGTTGGGGCTGTTCTGCGCCAGAATTGGTGCCCCGAACGAGAGAACGGCGAGAATTGTCAACGTAATCAGGCCGATAAGTGCCAGGGTATGGCGACGGAACCGTTTCCAGACACTGGTTCTTGGTTTGACCTCTCCGATCGCACCCTGATTGGCCAGTGTTACCTGACGTTCAACGGCATCGACTTTCACCTGGCCTTGCTGGTTGGCCGTTGATTGATCGTTTGATTCGGTTTCGTTTACATTCTTCACACCACGTCTACCTTCGCGTTGTCGATGTTCAACCGGCCACTCGATGTCCACCTGCTCATCATGAGTAGCGGATACGTGGGTCGAGCACTGCGTACATGACATCTGCCAGGAGATTTGCCAGCAGAATAGCGACGGCAATGACCAGGTTGGTTGCCATGATCACCGGGTAATCGAGCGCCCGCACCGCGTTGAGAACCAGTGTTCCCATGCCCGGCCAGGCAAAGATCACTTCCACGATCACGGTACCGCCAACCAGATTCGGCAAGTTGAGTGCAATGACCGTTACAACTGGAATCAGGGAATTCCGCAGTGCATGCCGAATGACCACTGCTCGCTCAGCGAGGCCTTTGGCCCGTGCAACCTGAACGTAGTCCTGGCTCAGGACCTCCAGCATGCTGGAGCGAATGAACCGGATCAGTGGTGCAGCGAGTGAGAAGCCAAGCACGGATGCTGGCAGCAGGAGATGATGCAGTGCATCGAGCATGGCTGCCGGGCTGCCCATTGTTCCCATACCAGCGGTCGGGACTAAACCCATTTGCACACCGAGAATGTAAATACCGCCGAGTGCGAGGAAGAAGTTGGGGATCGAGACGGCAATGAATGCCAGTACGGTGACAAAGAAATCAGTTTTGGAGTATTGGCGAACCGCGGAGAGCACTCCCAGCGGAACCGCTATAACCAGGGCAATGATCTGGGCGGCAGCCATCAGGTAGAGGGTGGGCAATAAGCGCTCACCCATTTTCTTGCTGACAGGCTGCCTGTCCAGGTAGGAAAACCCGAGGTTGCCCTGAACGGTCTCTCGCAGCCAGACACCATATCGAACCGGCAACGGTTGATCGAGCCCGAGTTGTCGCCTTTGAGTCTCTACCCAGTCAGGTCCCATCACTGCTGCCTGATCTGGATCGATCATGGCCGAAATCGGATCACCAGGTGCCAGTTCAATCAGCAAAAACAGGGTAATGGTGATCAGGAGCAGCACCGGAATGCTGATGACGAGCCGACGCAGGATATAACGTCCCATGTGACTGTTCTACCTATTCATAAACGACTGTCAGAACCAGAGACGGCAAGATGACCTCCCTCTGGATGGCCATCCTGCCCGTCCCCGGTTGTCCGCATGCAGCCCGTCCAGTCATAGAAAGACAGACGGGCTGCTGATCGACACTAGTCTTCGACAGTCCATTCCTCAGCGTTCCAGAGGATGTTGTCAACATAGGACGAGGGGATGAACCCCTGTACCCGGTTGGTCACACCATAGACTGTGTTCGGGGAATGGTTGATGATCCAGGGCACTTCATCGTTCCAGATCTGGGCGAGTTCGGTGTAGATCTCGCGTCGTTCATCCAGATCGCTGGTGGCCTGGCCCATCTGGTAGAGCTCGTCAACGCGGTCATTTTGATAGTGACCAGTGTTTGCGCCGTCCGGAGGGAAGTTCCAGGATGTGAAGTAGAGGGCGGAGATGCTTGGCTCGGCACCCATCATACCGCCACCGATCTGATAGATGTCGAAGTCACCTTCGGAACCACGATCGCCCGCTTCGGAGCGCTCCAGCAGGGTGAGTTCGGTCTCCATGCCGGCTTCGGTCCACTGCTGCTGGCAGATGGTGATGATCGTGACCCGGTCTTCGGTGTCACTGGTGCGATACATCGCTTCCATCGGCTCATCGAAGTCCCAGCCAGCTTCTTCGAGAAGCTCTCGGGCCATCTCCGGATCGTAGTCATATGGGTTGAGACCTTCTGGCTCACCCATCCACTCCGGGCCGAAGATCGGGGTCAGCACGCGGGTACCGTTGCCGAGGGTGGCGGCGTTCATGATGCCGTCATGATCCAGGGCGTACCAGAGTGCCTGCCGGACACGCTTGTCGGCGAAGCGCTCGTTGCGGCCAACGTTGATCACCTGGAAGTTGATCGCCGGTGACGGAATACTGATCACCTCTGCATGATCGAATTCCTCGGTTCGCTCGATCTCGGTGTAGGGGAGCTGCATGATATCCAGCTCGCCAGTCTCCAGCTGAGCAACACCGACCGACGGCTCGAGAATCCGCATGTAGATGCGTTCGAGCTGGGGTGGTTCGCGGAACCATTCGTCGTTGCGTTCCATCTCCAGGAACTGGTCGGTCTGATACTGGACCAGCTTGAACGGTCCGGCACCGACTTCCGGGTTCATGGACATGGTGTTTTCCTGCATGTCCTCCGGGTTGATATCTTCCCAGATGTGCTTGGGAAGGATGCAGAATCCGGCAAATGCGGCCAGGTTGTTCAGGAAGCCCGCTTCTGGCTCGATCAGATTGAGCTCCACGGTGTATTCATCTGGAGTGACGATACCTTCGAGATCACCGTCACCATCATAGTCCTCGGCACCCTCGATATTGGAGAGGCGTCCGCGCCAGATGCTACCGGTATCCGGGTTGATGGCACGCTCGAACGTGAAGCGAACATCGTCCGAAGTCATCTGCTCACCATCGGTGAACATGATGTTCTGGTTCAGGTTAAATGTGTACTGGGTGGCATCCTCGTTGACGTCGACTGAATCGGCCAGATCTGGCTCGGATTCGAGCTGATCGTTGACCTTCAGGATGGCGCCGTAGAGTGAACGATGGACCTGCTGCTCGATACCGGTGTTGGAGAACAGCGGGTTGAGGGTAACCGGGGTCCGCCAAAGAATCGTGACTGAACCGCCTTCACCGAAGTCTGGCTCCTCAGCGTCGTCCATCTCCTCGGCGTCGTCGGTTTCCGGCTCTTCTTCTTCAGTATCGTCCTCAGGTTCTTCTTCCTCGACGACGTCGTCGGTCTCTTCGACTTCGGTGTCGTCCGTGTCGTCGGTTTCCGGTTCGGCCGCTACGTCATCATCGGTGTCGGCCACGTCATCGTCGTCTTCAGCGCATGCGGCAAGCAGTGTAACAACACTGGTTGTGGCTGCGGCAAAGAGCCCGGCGCGCTGAATCAGCTTGCGACGGCTGATCTGCTCGTCGGTGAGCTGTTTCAGTACCTGCTGCAAGCTGGTACGATTTTCCATGTTCTCTCTCCTCCCGTAGCGGAGCAATCAGGATCAAGTGCCCACCACCGTTTGGAGAGACGACACTGTCCCATGCACAAGCCACGAATACATTATGTTGGATCGTCTTCGTAAGCTAGCAGAGAGGGTAAAAACCTGTCAAGACTCTCTGCTGATTTCGTATTCTCTGACGCCTGTATGGTGAATGTGGGAAACACGCCGGTTCGACGCAACCAGACGTTCAGGGTATGTGCAGCGAATGCGTATTTCACATCGATTTGTCCCCGGCGCAGGCAGGTTTTAGCACGGGTATTGACGAATGCGGAAGTTGCGGTCATTACAATGTCGAAACTGTCCTGACACATGGTCAGCGAGAGTGTGTATCATTTTCGGTAGGACGAACGGTTCGGCAAAATCCCGAAGTGGGCGTCCAGATTCCGGCCGGCATCCTGATCAGGCAACACAGCCATGAATGGTGACGATCCGATGACCGAGAATACTCCTGCTCCGCGCCCGCGTCGCCGTCGCTGGGTCATGTGGCTTGCCGCGCTCAGCACCATCGGCATGCTCATTGTGATCATGCAGGGATCAGCGGTGACCGTCACCGGTTCTGGCGATGGCTGTGGCGAGCACTGGCCGCTCTGTCACGGGAAGTTCGTTCCGGAGTACACCGTTGCCACAGCGCTCGAATATTCCCACCGGATCGTCAGCGGGATAGAGGGTCTGCTGATCGCCGGCTTTGCGGTCGGCGCGTTGATGTACTGGCGCTGGCGAACCGAGGTGCAGATCCTTGTTCCAGTAATGATCCTCTTCCTTCTCATTCAGGCTGCGCTCGGCTGGGCGGCCGTCATGTATCAGAACTCGGACGCGGTGCTGGCGCTCCACTTCGGGATCTCGCTGACAGCATTCGCCAGTGTGTTGCTGCTCGCTGTTGTGATCATGGAGATGGGCAAGTCAGAGAAGTACCGTGATCGCGGTGTGCCGAAATATTTCAGGGCTTATATTGGTGGAGTGATCGTCTACACCTATCTACTGGTCTACGTGGGTGCCTATGTCCGTCATACGCAGAGTAGCCTCGCCTGTGTGGACTGGCCGCTGTGTAACGGGGCCGTCTTCCCCGGGTTCAGTGGAGCTGTGGGTATTCAGTTTGGTCACCGACTGATGGCGCTGGGGGCAATGTTGCTCATTGCTGGTCTGGTCTACTGGACCTGGAAATTCCGCAAGGAGCGTCCCGATCTGTTCTGGGGAAGTGTAGTGAGTCTGACACTGGTGCTGGTGCTGGCGATCTCCGGCGGCATCGTGGTGCTGACTCAGCTCAACCTGTTCAGCGGTCTGGCGCATACGGCTCTGGCAACGCTCCTGTTTGGATCATTGAGCTATATCGTGCTACACACCATTCCGAATCCGGCGATGGTACGCCAGCCTGCACAGGCAGCGCTCGAGCGGCAGGATGAGCGTGCCCACGGCGGTGAACTGGGCGTCCCGACAACGGGTGACGACTGATCGGCAAAACCGTGCCGCTCGTCAGTCGAGTCGAAAGACGGCGTGCCGATCTGCTGTCTGGACGAACTCTTCCAGCGGTGCGTCTTTCGGGGTTTTCAGCAGGTGGGCGATGAACGGCAGATCCGTCGCGAATTTCTTCAACACCGGCGCGGCATCTTCTGACTCGAGCTCGGTGATGGGGAGTACCTGATAGCTCCGGCCCCGAGACAGGGTGACCTCGCCGGCAGCTCGTGCGTTCTTCACCCAGTTGACTTCTCCACGCGTGGCAACCAGATGCCGGTTTCCGCCGTATTCGGCGATCGTGACCGGAATCGTGTGTCTCTCGCCTGATTTCCGCCCCTCTACGGTCAGCAACCAGGTATTCAGCAAGGGGACACCGAGGCCCAGCAATCGCTTGACCGGCCAGTTTGCGATCCGTCTGCGGGTCTTCACCATATCGACCATTCAATTGCAGCCCTTCATTCATCATGCCAATCAGTCGTCTGTTTCAGTGGCGTTCTTACGTCGTTCGCTGCTATGGGATGTCGCAAGGCGTATGCAATGGGGGAGTGCGACCACTATCGGGCTCGTTTGCAGGAACGTTGAGCGACTGGTACATCGGGCAGCGGAGCCTGCCCTGAGCGGAGTCGAACGAATCGTCGGTCTACCGGTCAAAGGCAGTGAGAGCCGACCTATGGAGTGAAAAAGGTGTATCGATTCAGCACGAAGAAGCCGTCGTCGGTCATTCCGCCAATGGGCACGATCGTGTCATCGTCTCGACGAAGACGGATCTCGAGATCCAGCGGCTGATCCTGGTCCGGCAGTTCCAGCCTGACACGAAGCACCTGAAACAATCGTCCCTGGAGTGGATTTGCCGGGAGAACGGTGGTCGTGCTGGTGGTGATCGGGGAAACGCCAGAGGTCCGGAGTCTGGTCTCAACCGAGAACTGCGGGCTCTGTGCCGGCGATTTGAAGGCGATCAACACCTCGACGGAATCATCTCCGATACGTGACGGTTCGCTGTTTCCGTGCAGGATCGGTCCATTCGGGTATTGCACGGTTGGGACGCTGAGGGGCATTTCCTCGCGGATTCGGCCATCCAGCCGGTAGAGGCGAATCCGGGTATCGTCACGCAATCCTGTGGGCAATGACAATCGGGCAAGCCTATCCTCAAGCGGAATGTCGCCGTTTGCAGTGATCAGATAGCCGTCTTCGCCTTCCGGAAACGGAAGCGCATCCGGGTGTGACTGGAACAGGATGCGCCCCGGTGTGCGGAAATAGTCACGCACCATCTCGTAGCCATCTGCGTTGATAATGACCAGCTCGTTTGTGTCAAGGCTGGCTGTGGCGAGCAGTGCATCGATCACAGATGCGTTGAAGTGGGGTGCGGTATCCGGGTCGGGGGCCCATTCGTCGACATAGGACTGAACGGAGATGAACGCCTGGCCCAGGATCCCGACAATCGCCAGACTTATCAGGGCGTATCGCACGGTGGTCACCCTGGCCCATCTGATCACCGTCTGGATGCCGAATACCGTCACCACGGCCAGGGCTGGCCCGAGAATGAGCACCTGGCCTGGATGACCGGCATCGACCGCGGAAACCCCGAGCAAAACACTGATGAGCACGCCGATCCCCACGGAGAAGTGTTGCTGCAGGTCCGGATGGTTCCAGGCCCGGATCAGGCCGAGGATTCCGATCACCGCCCAGGGGATCATCAGCACGCTCAACCAGGCATCGCCGGGCAGGTTCATCTCGATGTAACGATCTCCGGGGATCACCAGGCTGGTAGCGGTATCGATAATCGCGGTGGCCAGCGTTGGGATCGTCGTCTGATTCTCACCGGGCAGGCCGGGCGTGGTGGCCCAGGGTGTCCACTGGTGCAGATCATCACGATGGCTGATGAGATAGGGGCTGATGGTCAGATAGGCCGCCGCGGTGGAGATCAGCCAGTTGCGGGCCTCGCTGGGGCCTGTATTCTGACGGAGCTGGTAGAGACAGACCGCCAGTGCGCCGATCAGCACCAGCGGAAGCAGGCGGAACGCCGGTGCCGACAGAAACCCGACACCGGCCGCGATTCCGGCAAACAGGTACCAGGGAAGCGCGGCCTGATCGCGACGATGCGCAGCTTCGGTTAACAACCAGCAGAAGGCTGCGAGGGCACAGGCGGCGACGATCGAGCCGATCGCCAGCCGGCTGAACAGAATGTGCCAGAACGATCCACCGAGCACTGCCGCCGCGGCGATTCCCCAGACCGGCCCCATCGCACGGAAGGCCCAGAGCCCGGTGAAGAGGATCGAGAGTGCCCCGAAGATCGCCGCCGCGATTCTGGGTGTTTCTGCGTCGAAACCGGTGATCGTGCCGATTGCTGCGATAACCGCTACGAGCGGAATGGAGAGCGTCTCGGCGTTTTCCATTGCCGAGCGAATACCGAAATCACTGGCCTGTCGAGCGAGCAGGCCATGGTCGAACTCTGCATCGGCAAGGCCGGGTGGATAGGTAGTCAGGTGGAGCAATCGACCGATCCCGGCGATGAGCGCAATCAACACGATTCCGATCAGCCCGCTCCAGACCAGCCAGGTTGGATCCGGCGGGGATACCGATTCCGCCTCTGATTCTGGCTCTGTGGTGCTGCTGGAGTCCGTCTGCTCCGCCTCGCTCACGATCTGGCGTCTCCCGTTCCGGCGATCGTTATGGTGCGTGCTACACTTTGCGGCGAATCACCGCTGATTCTGACCGCATTCCGGGCGAGTTCCAGTATCGACTGGCCGTTCCCGGATGCATTGTAACGATACCGATGTCCTGACTGGTGATGACCAACAGCGTAACGGAGCCCAATGACCGATCAATCTCGCACGCAACCTGGTGAAATGCCGCCGAATCTGGTGGTCCGTGGCTACGGCAAGTTCTACGACGTTCTGACGCCGACCGGGCAGCTGCTCTGCACGGTTCGGGGGAATGTCAAACGGGAACGGCGCAAGACAGACCCCGTCGCTGTCGGGGATCGAGTCGAGATCACCGAGCTGGGCAATGGAGAAGGGGTCATCGAATCGGTCGCGCCCCGCCGTCGAGCCCTGTCCCGTGAAGCACGGGGCCGGACCGATGTCGAGCATGTCATTCTGGCGAACCCGGACCAGCTGATCGCGGTGTTTGCCGTGACCGAACCGGAACCGCACCCGCGGATGCTCGATCGATTTCTCCTGATTGCCGAACGCGCCGGGATCGGCTCGGTGGTCTGCGTCAACAAGATCGATCTGGATACCTCGGGCGAGGGTCGCAAGCTGTTCGATCGCTACCATGAGGCCGGCTATCCGGTGATCTACTGCAGCGCCGATTCCGGTCAGGGGATCGATGAGCTGCGTGAGCATCTGCGCGGGAAGATCTCGGTTCTGGCCGGTCCGTCTGGCGTCGGGAAATCGAGCTTGCTGAATCAGATCGATCCTACCCAGGACATCCGGGTTGGTGAGGTCAGCGACGCCACCGGGAAAGGTCGACATACCACCACCGCTACTACCATCTTCCGCCTGGCTGGCGAGACGTACATCGCAGATACACCGGGAATCCGGCAGCTGGGGCTCTACGGCGTCGTTCCGGAAGATCTCGATCAGTATTTCCCGGAATTCCGACCCTGGCTGAATGCGTGCTACTACCGGGATTGCACCCATATCGACGAGCCGGACTGCGCGATAATCGAAGCGCTGGATGCCGGGAAGATCAACCGCGAGCGATACGAGAGCTACCGGTCCCTGCGCCAGCCCGTTGTCGAGGACGCCTAGGAACTGGACCCCGGACAGTGTGAAGGAGAACACCGTGGCCGATGCCATTATCGCAATTCGGACAGGCATGAAGATGCTGGCGGCCGAGCACCATCAGGATATGCGGGAGATCGTCGCTGGCCGCGATGCTGAGGCACTGAACTGGAGACCCGGTCCGGAGACGAATTCGCTGGCGGTGCTAGTGATCCATCTGCTCGGAGCCGAGCATTCCTGCGTGAGCACGGCGCTCGGTTCACCGGTTGACCGGGATCGCGATGCGGAATTTCAGGCGGTGGCCAGTGGCCCGGACGAGTTGCTGGCCGAGATCGACCGGATCGACGAACTATTGCCCGGCCTCATCGACCAGATCACCGCGGATGACCTCGAAGCGATGCGTACTCGCCCCAATGATCGACTGGACCGGGAGCGACCGGGGATCTGGTGGCTGCTTCACAGCATGCGGCAATCTCGGGAGCACATTGGCCAGATGCTGTTGACGATCCAGCTCTACGATCAGCAACAATCGCGGAATTGAGCCTCGTGCCGGGCGATACAGGGCGTGGCACGGCGTATGCGTAATACTCACATCACGAGCGAAGACGAGCAAGAGCAATCGTGATTTGCGTAGAAAGAGGCTCATATGAGCGGCGAAGAAGACAAGACTAAAGGCAAGTTCGAAGAAGGTAAAGGCAAAGCCAAGCAGGCCTGGGGCTCCGCGACAGATGACAAGAGCACCGAAGCCAGTGGCAAAGCCGACGAAGCCAAAGGCAAAGGCCGGCAGAAGGTCGGTGATGCCAAGGACTGGGTCGACGAGAAGACCGACGACGACAAGAAGTAAGACGTAACGAGCCAAGTCAACACCGAAACTCCCAATTTCCCTTCCCCTGATCCGGGAGTCGCGGGCGGCCTACCCAGCCGCCCGCATTTTTGTTAACGAATTTGTTCGCAGACCAGGCTGTGTCGATAACATAACTGATTCAAGACGGATGCTCCAGATAACGTATACGATAGCGAGCGCAGCCGGTGGTGGAGTGCTATGCCGATATCAGCGTGATGGTGGCATGTGTTTTGCATTAAAGTGGCTCGAGTACTCGGTGCAATTACGCGATTGCATTTACCACACCTTCACCGTTTACGTGTTACCTGAATGGAGCACAGTCATGGGAGCCAAGAAGGACAAGGTCAAAGGTAAGTGGGAAGAGACCAAAGGCAAGAGTAAGCAAGCCTGGGGCGACATTACAGATGACCCGGATAAGGTAGACGAGGGCTCGTTCGATAAGACCAAAGGTAAAGGCCGGCAGAAGCTTGGTGATGCCAAGGACTGGATCGATGACAAGAAGAAGTAAGACGTAACGAGCCACGTCAACACGAACACTCCCATATTCCCTTCCCCTAACCCGGGAGTCGCGGGCGGCCCACCCAGCCGCCCGCTTTTTGTGCTCTGGATTGGCCCGGACTATGGCGACCCGATCCCCGGCCCGGTGACGAAGAAGCTCTCAGCATCGGCACACGCTTCCGGGATCGGGCTGTCAAGCATATGATCCGGCACCGAATCCAGCGCGAACCCCGGGTCAGACCCATGAAAGCTGACCTCGTCGCCAACGAAGGCGATCACGTCCCCGGTTTCCTCATCGATGAGTGCGACCTCGCCCTCGATCACATCCACGTCGAACCCGAAATGCGGCCAGATGATCACCGGACCTTCCTCATCTCCGAATCTCAGACACCCCTGATCATCCATCGCCAGCGTTCCTTGCGGAGCGCCGGAGTCGTACTCGATCACCTCTTCGGATTGGCGCGGGAAGTGGACGATCACGTCATTGGTGTCGAGCGATTCTTCCGTCGAAGCTGGCGTGGATGTGTCATCGATGCCAACCTCGTCTGGTTCAATCCAGTTGATGTGGGCCACCAGTGAGCCGCTATGCCCCACCGTGAGCAGGAAATCTTCCCCAGCAACTGCGTGGCGAGTGTTCATCGAAAGGAAATCGTTGTTGCCGTCGTTGATCGCGAGGTCTGGCAGTTCGCCGATACTCTCCGGGTTCTCAGAATCTCTGACATCGAACACCCCGGCAGTCCAGGTCCAGGGTGTCTCCCTCGGATCTTGTTCATCTGCCGAGACGCCCAGCATGTAGACGTAGTTATCGAACGGTGCCAGCGTGACGGTTCTGTCCGGCCGTTCGATCCTGTCGAGTTCAAACGGGTTGGATGGATCGGAAATGTCGTAAAGCAACACCCCAGAATCGCCTGCGGCGACATAGAGAACGTCGTCAACTACTTCGATGTCGTTCCAGGCCCCAACCGGGAAAGGTCCCAGCGGATCGATTTCGTCCGATTGTGCTCCTGCCGAATCGAAATCCGGGTTTTCGATTGTAGTGACACTTCCCATATCAGCTGGCTCGCTGAAATCTACGATACGCACGCCC
>SLFF01000075.1 GCA_007124395.1 Thermomicrobiaceae bacterium
GATCATTGTCGGGACGGTCAGGCTGGTCAACTGCTCTTCCAGCGAGAAGATCGTCGGCCGCTTCAGTTGAACTTCCTGCATCATATTGGCGGAACCGACTGCCGAATGCTCAGCCAGCTGCTCCCGGAACAGTTCCCAGCCTGTCGGATCCTTCTCCAGGAATGGCGTCCGGGTTGGCGCATAGGCATAGATCTCCGCGAACTCCGGCATCGTGCGTGCCGAAAGCAACTCGACGATGCGCGCCACGTCCGCCTCGAACTGGGGGCGATCGACACTCCCGGTCCCCGCACCAGCCACCACCGCACTCAGGCATCGCTCCGGATAGGCCAGCGCGAAGTGCAGCGTGACACTGCCGCCCATCGAGAGCCCGACAACGTGAGCGCGCTCGATCTCAAGATGATCCAGCAGTGCTCGAAGGTCCTCGACCAGGATGTCCTGGGAGTAGCTCCCCCGGTCCTCTGGCACTTCCGAAGGTGGAAATCCGCGATAGTTCCAGGTCACGCACTGATAGTCACTGGAAAACGCTTCGACTTGCGGCTTCCAGCTTCGCGAATCGCCAGCAAATTCATGGCTGAAGACGAGCGGCGGCCCGGTTCCCGTCACCTCATAGTGAATCGACACGCCGTTGATCTCCGCAGTTGGCATCGCTGACTTCCTCCCCCGTCAATCAAAACGTCCCACAGGCGCTACTTTGCGAGCTGTTCCAGCCACGACTTCCGGATCTTGGCGACCACGGTGTAGGCCGGATCGAACACGTTGGCAATCTCGTACTCGATCGTCTGGCCAAGAATAATCGACGCCGATTCCGTGTCGAGGTTGTAGTCTGCTTCCAGCCACCGCAGCAGCTCTGTCGTTGCGTACTGAAGGGCCTCATCGAGTGGTCGAGCGTTCCCGAAGGCCATTAGCTCGACATCGTTTTCGGTTCGCGGCCAGATGATGTTCGAATTCTTGACAACACGGGCGGTGAACTGGACATCCATGGAAATCTCGACCCCGGTGCCAACAATCTCACCATCGCCCTGAACGGCGTGTCCGTCTCCGAGATGAAACAGACCACCCGGCTCAGCCACCGGGAAATAGACCGTCACCCCGGCCACGTGTCCCCGATAATCCATGTTGCCGCCGTTGACGTAGGACGTGGCGGTAGAGATCGCCTGCTTGCGCGGTGGCGCAACACCGAAACACCCGATCATCGGCACCATCGGCACGGTGTACCCGTTGATGGGTGACTGCTCATCGGTCAGCGTGACGGTGCCCTTGTCGACATCAACATCCCAGTTGACTTCCCGTTTCGGGGGCAAGGTTCGCACGAACGCCGGCTCCAGAATCCGTTCGGCGATGAGCGCACCGGTGAAGCCGCGGCGACGATTCGGCATGATCCTGTCGAAGGTGATCGCCAGCGCATCGCCCGGTTCGGCTCCCTCGACATAGAACGGCCCCGTCTGCGGGTTTCCACGCTCGGCCACGATCGTGTCGCTGGCGTCCCCGCCGCGAGCATCGATCGTGGTAGTCACCACGGTGTCTCCGTCAGCGATACGGAGCACCGGTTCATGTGCGGCCATCGTGATGTGGTACTTGGTAGGTGTAAAGGTGTGCGTTGCCAAGAGCTTTCCTCCCCGTCAGAACTGATCAATGCAGGCAGTATAGGGGAAGATCAGAATCTTCGGGGCAGGAGAGCGGCGAATCAGCCTATACCGTGAAGCCGGTTGGCCCAGTCCGTCCGGTCTCCATCGGAATCATATGGATACGGCAGGGGAACATCGAATCGCTCATGAAGCGCATGGACATCATGGTAGTCGGAATCAGCCAGTTCATATCCGGTGTGGTACCGGACGAGTATTTCCGCGTTGAGGCAGCGGACCAGACGGCCAGCAATCGTTCCATCTCCACTGAAGCAGCCGACCTCGTATTCCAGTCCGCCTGGGCCGTAGACCGGAATCCCATAGCGGTCGAGGCGCGTTGCGGTCAGGTCGACCAGATGGACATCGATGCGATCGCCGTCTGGATCGACCAGTTCCCAATTGAACCCGGTGTGGAAGACATCGACCTGGAAGCCACGACTGGCCACGACTTCATTGAAAAGCTCCCGCTGTGTGTGGGGGATCACCACGTCCAGATCATTGTGAGGCCGGGTTTGCTCCTCGAGCAGCGCATCCACGGCCCATCCACCATCGACCCAGACTTCGATCCCGTGGGACTCCAGCTCGTCGAGCAGGCGAACGACGGTCGATGCTTCCACCAGATCCCCGGCTCTAATTGAATTCGAGCTCAGCGGCGATGATCACCGGAACGTTGTTTGGCAGCGCGGCAACACCGATCGACGAACGCGCGTGATCACCGATCTCCCGATCGAACAACTCGAGTATCAGGTCGGAGAACCCATTCATCACCAGGGTGGTCTTGCCATAGCCGGAATCGGCGTTCACATAGCCATGAACCATCATCCAGGCGGCGATTCGATCCAGGTCTCCGAGCTCCCGCTGCAGATCGCCCAGCATGGAGAGCGCAATCTTGCGGGCGGCTTCCTGTCCCTGTTCGAGCGAGACCTCGGACGGAACTTTTCCCCACGGGCCAGCGTAGCCACCGTTGGCATCACGGGGGCCCTGACCAGCGATGAAGATCCGATTGCCACGCATACGCAACCGGGTAAACGGAGTGGGGAAATCCGGACGCGGCTCCGACTTTGGCGGCAGAATCAGCCCACGCTCCGCAATTCGCGTTTCAACCTTCATCGCTTCCTTCTCTCTGTGCTGCTAACTCAACCCGAAGATCATCTGCCCGGGTCGCACGTGAACACTCTGGACCGAAACGTTCTGCTCTTCGACCACCGACGCCATTTCCCGATTCAGCGCGTCATCGATCTGGCTGGAGCCAACGACGAATCCGAGCGCGCCATCAATCGTCGAATCGGCGACCACCGGCACTCCGTCGCGCGTCGTCAATGAGCCATGATAGGTCCCGTTCATCCCGTAAGCCCGGAATCGGACGGTAACGGTGCCTTCACCAAGATCGATGCGGACATCACTTGCCGGGCTGAACGCATCCGGATTGTTCCGAACCCGCTCGTTGAGTTCGCCTTCGGTCAGGGTCCATGTCTGATTGCCTTGCGGTTCGGACGGAGTGTCGGGCACCTCGATATCTGGATCGCCATCGTCGTCGCCGGCAAATGGCGCAACCCCGGCGATTCGATCGCCCAGCCCGTCGCCAAGACGCTGCGATGTATCTCCGCTACTCAGCCAGGCTGCAGCCGAGATCACCACAATCGTGATAATCAGCAGGGCTATCAGTCCGCCGATCGCGCGGGCACCGGGCCCAGTCGCCGCAGATCGCTGCCTGCGCTGACGTCGCGGTGGAGCAGTCTGGCGCGGCGGCGGAGCCCCATAGGCAGGTGCTGGCTCAGCAGCAAGGGCCTCGCGTGGAGCGTAGCTCGAATTCGGACGTGATCCTGGTTGCTCAGGGCGTGTGCGACGCGCCGCGCGTCGGGTAAACGGTGCGCGACAACTGGCGCACTGGCTGGCACCCAATTCATTCCGTGTGTTGCACCTGGGGCAGATCATTCCGGAACCTCGAATCTGTAAACATGCTCTGGTGAAATGACGATCGAACGATAACCCGCCTAATGGTACGGCATCGAACGTTCGACGTACCGGCTAAGCCGCTCCACAACCTCGTCGGCCTCCGTCTGCAGTCTCCGGTGCATCGTTCCCGTGAGAAGAAACTGCCCGGGTAGCCAGAACCCAGGAGTCGCAGAGAACTCGACTCTTAGCTGGCTGTTCGGGCCGTCTGGCTCCAGTGACATCCTGGTCTGGACGGCCGA
>SLFF01000081.1 GCA_007124395.1 Thermomicrobiaceae bacterium
CGTTCTGGATCACGAACATCCAATCTACTCCACTCGGCGCTGCTTTCACTCAATGCAGAAACGACCTGCATCTTCACCGGAAGCTCGTCCGGGTCTCCGAATAGCACGATACGCTGGTCACTGAGATGGACCTGGAAACCGTCACTTTCATCGTACTCGAGTACCTCGGTGTTGCCGATCTCCTCGGACAGGTACTGCGCAGCGGCAACCTTGCCCGGGTCAATGTGGTCTCCCGGCTGCGGTAGCGATCCGTCGAGTTCGACCACCCAGGGCAATTCTTCTGATTCTCCCTCGGCAAGTACCCAGCCGTGCTCGTCGATCAGTACTGCTCGATCTCCGGTCTGCCAGACGAGTGCCGGGACTCGTTCGACCACGTTGACGACCACTCTATCCGGCAACTCGACGCGGACCCGCGCAGAATCGACCACGGGATGGCGGGCCACACTCTCGGCCACTTCATGCGTGCTCAACTGGAAGATTGACTCCCCCAGTGCGCCGGAATGTTCGACAACAGTATCCGCATACGCAATAGAATTACCGCGAATGACGACGTTGTCAACCAGAAAGTCGTCGGAGACCGCGAATACCACAAGAATAGCGGCCAGTCCCACGCTGAGAACGAACGCTGGAAGGCGACCGGTTCGCGACAGCTCTACGGTATGCGCTCGCAGACGGGCACGTCGATTGGTCCGCCGTCTGGGCGGGCTACTTTCAGTTATTCGTCCCGGTGTTCGTTGGTGCTGTTCAGTCATTTTATCCCGGACAACTGTCTAGTAGCTCTGTTCATCGTAGCGTTCGAGTGCCAGCTCGATAAGACGGGAAACGAGCTCATCGAACGGAATCCCGCTGGCGGCCCACAGTTTCGGATACATGCTGATCGGCGTGAATCCGGGTATCGTGTTGATCTCGTTGAAGTAGACCTGTCCTGAATCCTTGTCCAGAAAGCAGTCCACCCGCGCCAATCCGGCGCAATCGAGGAGTCGGAAAACATCGACGGCAATTCGACGGACCTCATCCGACACCTCTGGTGGAACGTCTGCCGGGATGCTCAACTCGGAGCTGTCGTCCACATACTTTGCCTCGTAGTCATAGAATTCATGGCCCGGTATGACCTCGCCGACAATCGAGCTTATCGGATGCTCGTTGCCCAGCACGCTTACTTCCAGCTCCCGGGCATTGATGGATTGCTCCACCAGAATGCGGCGATCGTGCTGCGCGGCCCCGGCGATGGACTCATCCAGCTCCTGCGCGTCATGGACTTTGTAGACGCCGACGCTCGATCCCATATTTGACGGCTTGACAAAGCAAGGATACCCCATCTCCCGTTCGATTCGCGCCCGGATTGCTGCAGCATCCTCTGCCCAGTCGCGTCGGGAGAAGCTCAGCCAGGGCACAATCGGGATTCCGTGGCCATCACACAGCCTTTTCGCTGTGATCTTATCCATGGACACTGCAGAACCGAGAACTGCCGATCCGACATACGGTATCCCGGCAAGCTCCAGCAGTCCCTGCACCGTCCCGTCTTCTCCCATCGGGCCGTGCAAGACCGGGAAAACGACGTCGATGTCCTGAATCCAGGTGGTATCGCTCCGGTCTCGAATCTGAGAGTCTCCGGAGATGCTGGAGATTTCGCTGGACTGCGTGTTCTTCGCGCCCTGTTGATCAGCGACGAGATCTGGCAACGGCAACCGTGACGTGGCCGCGAGTTGCGCCAGCGAGTTATCGCCAGTCACCCATCCACCGTCACGGGTGATACCGATCGGCACAGGTTCGAAGCGTCGGCGGTCGATGTGATTCAGGATCGCGTGTGCCGAAGTGATGGAAACGTCGTGCTCGCCTGACTTTCCACCGAAGATCACTCCCACACGAATACGCCGTGCCCCCATCGCTACTTCCCTCCAACCTGTTCGATCTCCGGTACCAGCCGGACCTCGAACTGGCGGTAGACTTCATCCTGGATCAGCGCAATCATCTGCCGCACATCCTCTGCGGTCGCCTCTCCCGAATTGACCATGAAATTCCCATGCAGCTCGGAGATCTTCACCCCGCCAACTGTCGTGCCCTTCAATCCCGCCTTGTCGATCAGATACCCGGCGTAGCTTCCATCCGGATTGGTGAAGACTGACCCGGCACAGGCTCCGGTCGGCTGCGCCTGTTTACGCCAGGCACTGAACTCTTTCGCCTGTTTAACCAGCTCGTCAGCGTCGCCTCGCGGAAGTACAAAGGTTGCGCCGAGCACCACGACATCACGCGGTCGAGGTGCATGCTTCAGTACGGTATATCGATAGGCAGCGTTCAACTTCTCAGCCGGCCACGACTCGATCTTCCGATCGGCCAGCCTGATGACATCGATCGTTTCCAGTTGATCGATCATTTCGCCACCGTGGGCACCGGCATTGTTGACAATGGCACCGCCAACCACCCCGGGCAAGCCAGCACACCAGACCAGTCCGGTCCAGCCACGCTCGGCCGAGAGATGGCCTAATCGGGAAATCGGCATCTGCGCTGGAACCCAGATCCGGACCTGATGATCATCTTCCTCGACACGAACACGTGTTTCGGCATCTTTCCCAGTGGTACGAACAGCCAGCACGAGGCCCTGAATACCGGCATCATCAACAAGGAGATTGCTGCCACCACCGATCGAGGTCACCGGCAGGTCCATCTGCTCGGCCCACTCCAGTGCCGCTTCGGCCTGAGATTCGTCCGTCACGCGAGCCATGAACTGGGCCGGTCCGCCGATCCGGAAGGTGGTAAACAGCGAGAGTTTCTGGTCAGGGCGGATCTTCACCGTTCCACTCGGGGATGTCAGTTCGATTGTTTCAGGCATCGGTCTCTCTCCTGCCAGTGAGTTGCTCGATTAGAATGGGCGCAGCTTGCCAGATGTCGCCAGCTCCAAGGAACAGCACGACGTCTCCTGGCCGGGAATCACGCGCCACGGCCAGCGCCGCCGCCGAGGGAGTAGCATACACACTCGGACCAGTCGCCATCAGATCGGCAATCGACTGCGACGACACTCCGAGTGTATCGGTTTCTCGCGCCGGGTAGATCTCCACCAGCAAGGGATCGTCAGCCGTATCCATTGCCGCGGCGAACTCTCGAAGGAGCTGCCGTGTACGGGTATAGGTGTGTGGCTGAAAGACGGCCCGGATCCGGGCGTCAGGGTAGAGTTCCCGGGTGGCCTGAATAGTGGCGTGGAGCTCAGTGGGATGGTGAGCATAGTCATCGAAGATTCGCACCCCGTCGATCTCCGCTCGAAGATCGAACCGACGGCCGACACCGGAGAAGCGCTCCAGCCCAGAAATGATCCGCCTGACATCGAGCCCCATCCAGGCCGAGGCGGCGATAACCATCGCGGCATTCAGACGATTGTGCGCCCCCGGAACCGCCAGATCGAACGACAGCACCTCCCCATCTGGTGTGGAGAGCGTTGCCGGCTTCGACGTATCGTCGAGTCGCCATTCTGCGCGCTCGTTTCGTCCAACCGTGATCATCGACATCGCGCTTCGATGCTCATGAATCCAGCCGTGAAGGCGGTCGCAGCCAGGGTCATCGATTCCGAGAACCACCACGCCATTTGGCTTCACACAGTCCATGAATCGATGATAGGCAGACTCGATTGCCGCCAGATCAGGAAACAGGTCCGGGTGATCGTGCTCGATGTTCGTCACCAGCGCCACACGAGGGGAGAGTGTCAGAAAGCTGTAATCGTACTCATCAGCTTCGACCACGAAATGCGGGCCATCACCCGGTGCGGCATTCACACCGAGTTGCGGAATCACTGCCCCGACCGCGAACGACGGGTCAA
>SLFF01000101.1 GCA_007124395.1 Thermomicrobiaceae bacterium
CGGGCATCATCACGGCAAGACTGTAGGCACCAACAAAGCGGGACATTGCCTGCTTGATCCGGGTAACAATGTCCGGGCCATAGTTCAGAGCAATTCGCCAGGTGAGCACCTCGCTATCAGTGGTCGTTTCGAAGTTGACCCCTGACTCCTGAAGTTCGCGTCGAAGAATATCGCTGTTGACGAGGTTTCCGTTGTGGGCGACTGCCACAGTGCCAAAATTAGAGCGGGCCACCATTGGGCCCGCGTTCTCTGGACCACTATTTCCGGTTGTCGAATACCGGGTATGACCGATGGCGATGTGACCGGTGAGATCCCTGAGGTTATCTTCAGAGAACGCTGTGTTGACGAGGCCCATCCGTCGATGGACACGAATGTCTGTTCCGTCCGAAGCCGCTATCCCGGCACTCTCCTGGCCACGATGCTGCAACGCGTACAGTCCGAAGTAACTCAGGCGGGCGACATCTACACCGGGTGCATAGACGCCGAAAACACCACATTCCTCACGGAGTTCGTCAAGTGGCATGCTGGGTTGGCCCCCTTCTGGTCCGCCGCATGTATCAGGATAAGTGTAACATGTTCGGAACATTATTCCGGCGCACCTGTCGCGCGAATTTCGCTGCGTACATACGCAATCGCGCAAACATGATCGAGTGTCTTCCCACGACCTAAAATGAGCGTCCCGGTACACTGCTCGTCGTATCAGGGTCGATCGAGTGCGACAGCAGCGCTGCCGACCATGCAGCTTCGAGATCAGCTACCGACTCATCGACCATCCCGTTGATCGTCAGCCGGTCTCCTCCGGTGTCTCCTAACCGGATGAAATCGACTCCCGCGTCAGCGAGCTGCTCGGTCAGTGTGGACTCTTTATCAGGCGAGACTTCTGCGATGATCCGGGAAGCCGCTTCACCGAAGAGCGCCCGATCCAGGCGATCTCCCGATGCAGCGAGCACATCCGCCAGATCAGCCTGCAAGCCGACACCACTCACGATGCACGACTCGGCCAGCGCAACTCCGAGGCCTCCCTCGGAGGTATCGTGGGCGACGTTGATGATCCCTGACGAGATCAGATTCCGGACAACCGTCTGGACGCGAACCTCCTGCTCCAGATCGATTGCCGGTGGCGCTCCCGCAGTATGTCCGTGCAGCAACTCCAGGTACTCACTCGCGCCAAGCGTTCCGGCCGCGTTGCCAAGTACGTAGACGGCTCCTCCACCTTCGAAGCCCATTTGGGCATATCGATTGACATCCTCGAGCCGTCCGACGACTCCCACAGTCGGGGTCGGGAAGATGGCCGTGTCTCCGGACTCGTTGTAAAGGCTGACGTTTCCTGAGATGACGGGGATTCCGAGCGCGTTGCACGCCGCCGACATCCCGTCCACAGCCTGCTGCATCTGGTAATAGACACCCGGGTCTTCCGGGTTGCCGAAGTTGAGGCAGTTGGTGATTGCCAGCGGCTGAGCACCAACGCAAGAGACGTTACGGGCAGCCTCGGCCACCGCATGAGCTCCACCGGCGAACGGCTCGAGGTAGCAGTAGCGCGGGTTACAGTCAGTCTTTACTGCGAGTCCCGAGTCAGTTCCCTTCACACGGATGACTGCTGCATCGGCCTTGATTGGCGCAACCACGGTGTTGCTGAGAATCGTGTGATCGTAGGTCTGCGTCACCGGCTTGCGGCTACCAATGTTCGGCGCCCCGAGCAAACGCTTGAGCGCATCGCCGGCCTGGGTCGGCTCGAGATCCGGGACGCTGTTCAGATCGAACTCCCGCAACGTGGCGACTGCCTGCTTCTCGATACCCTCTCGAGTGTAGGTCGGACACTCATCGGTGTAGATACGGGCGGGGACATCGGCAACGACTTCATCGCCAGACGTGATCCGCACTTTGCCGTCGTCAGTCACCGTGCCGATGACATCTGAGTGAAGATCGTAGTAGTCGAAGATGCGCTGGACCGCGTCCAGCCCTTCCGGTCGGACCACGACCAGCATTCGCTCCTGGCTCTCGGAGAGCATGACTTCGTAGGGAGTCATGCCGGTTTCTCGACGAGAGACCTGATCGACATCGATCTCGATACCGACCGTTCCACGGCTGGCGCACTCGACGGCCGAAGAGGTGAGACCGGCCGCGCCAAGATCCTGCATAGCCACCACATGAGGTGTCTGCAGCAATTCGAGACAGGCTTCGATTAGCAGTTTCTCGAGAAACGGGTTGCCGACCTGAATTACACCGCGGTGAGACTCTTCCGGATTGACGACCGAAGCGAACGTTGCTCCCTGAATCCCGTCGCGTCCCGTATCTGCACCGACCAGCACCACCAGGTTGCCGACGCCCGAGGCTTCAGCGGTCGTGATCTGATCCTGCGGGGCGATCCCCACGCACATCGCGTTAACGAGCGGATTACCTGCGTAACTCTTGTGAAAGAAGATGTCGCCAGAGACGGTGGGGATTCCCAGGCAGTTACCGTAGCCACCGATTCCACCAACGACACCAGAAAAGAGATACTGCGTTCGCGGTTCCGTCAGCGGGCCGAAACGCAGGGAGTTCAGCAGCGCCGTCGGACGGGCACCCATTGTGAAGATGTCACGGACGATCCCACCGACACCGGTAGCTGCCCCCTGATATGGCTCGACGGCACTCGGATGATTGTGCGACTCGATCTTGAACACTGCAGCAAGGCCATCGCCGATATCGACAGCGCCGGCGTTTTCACCAGGCCCCTGGAGAACGTGCTCTCCAGTCGTGGGAAATCGCTTCAGGAGCGGCCGGGAGTTCTTGTACCCACAGTGTTCACTCCACATTGCGCCGAACATGCCGAGTTCGACAGGAGACGGTTCCCGTCCCAGCTTCTCCACAATCAGGTCATATTCATCGCGGGTGAGTGCGACCTCGGCCAGCACTTCAGGCGTTACCTGCATCAGTCTCCTCGATCACCAGTAGCGAATACACTCGTCAGGTCGACCAGAATTACCTAGCTCATTCCCAGTTTCGATGCCCCTGCAGCCAGAACCGCAGAAAGGATCCGGAGGCCGTCAGCGCCACCAATCAATGCGTCGTAGGCTCGTTCAGGGTGCGGCATCAATCCGACAACGTTGCCGGCACGGTTGGAGATTCCGGCAATTTCGTTCACCGAACCGTTCGGATTGGCACTGCCGTCGGGCTCTCCGGTTGGCGAGCAGTAGCGGAAAACGATCTGGTTGTTGTCCTGGAGTTCCTGAACGAGTTCCGGTTCGGCAAAGTAGCGACCATCGCCGTGGGCAATCGGCAGATACAGAACCTCGCCCATATCCAGCGAGCTGGTCCACGCCGTCTGGTTGTTCTCAGTTCGAACATGAAGCCATCGACAACGGAACTCCAGTGCCTGATTGCGTAGCAATGCACCCGGAAGGAGTCGGGCTTCGGTCAGAATCTGAAAGCCGTTGCAGATGCCAAGCACTGGCCCACCAGCGCTGGCGAATTCCTCAACCGCGGACATGATCGGCGCGAACTGGGCGATCGCTCCAGGGCGCAGATAATCACCGTATGAGAACCCGCCCGGCAGGAGAAGTGCATCGAATCGATCCAGCGATGTCTCCTTGTACCAGACCGGCTCCACCGGCTGCTGGAGGCCCAGCTCGACTGCTTTCAGCGCGTCGTGCTCACCGTTACTTCCGGGAAACGTGATGACCGCGTAGCGGGTATTCATATACCTGTCTCCCTGCTCTACTCGCTCTGGGCCGGACGAACATCGAACCGGTAGCTTTCGATCACTGTATTGGCCAGCAACTTCTCGCACATCTCCGCGACCCGGGATTCAACCGACGCCTGA
>SLFF01000303.1 GCA_007124395.1 Thermomicrobiaceae bacterium
CCGTCGCCGTTCACCGCGTAGTTGACGTTGTTGGAGACTGCGGCAAGTTCGCCATCACCAGAGATCTCAGCCACCGCCAGTGAGCCCTGAAATCCTGCCGGCATCTCACTGTAGTTGTGCGTATACAGCGTATAGCCCTGATGGCCGGAGAGACTGACCTTGATGAACGTGTGCTGAGTCAGGGTCGGTGCAACGAAGTTACCCGTGCTATCAAGGAATGCGATGCTGAAATCGATGCTGTTCTGAGCATCGGCGTTGAAGAACTGCACACCGGTGGTATCACCCAGACCGGTGCCCGGATTGCCCTTCTGCACCAGTGGCAGGGCCAGGGCGTCGCCCGCGACGGCATTCTCGCCCTCGGTGACATAGGACATCGCGTCTCCTACATCCCCACCGACGCCGTCATATTTGACCTGATCGACCGCAACCTGGATGTTCTGGCCGTCTGTCGAGGTGATGACCGCCGCGCCAACGAAGCCATCGACGTTCAGATCCTGACTTGCCGGGGTGTAGACGAACTCCATACCGCGGGCCGGGATGGTGATCTGATCAGCGCCGATCTGGCTGCCACCCGGGGTGACATAGGCGATGTTGACCGTCGCTTCGTCTTCCTCGTCGAGGTTGGCCACGCTGATGCCGCTGTTCCAGTTGTTGTAGTTCTGGAAGATCAGCGGAGCGACCTGCGAATCAGACATCGAATCGAGCTGGCGGGAGGTGTTGGTCAGGAGCATATCGTCCTGCACCTTGTACCGCTCGGCAACCGCACCGATTGGCGCGTTGGCCGTAATGTAGGCGTTGCCCACGAAGCCTTCGCCGATGTTCTCGTCCGCGGTGATATCGATGTGCTCGACCTCGCCACCGGCAATGCTGCCGGTGAATACGCCAGCAGACTGTCCCGCGGCACCCTGGCCACCCGACTCATACAGCGTCACGGTGTAGCTGACCGTGGCGTTGGGATCACGCTCGCCCGCAAAACTGGCGATGCGGATCACCGTGTTCCAGCCACTGTTGGACTGGACGATCGGCAGGATATGGGTTTCGTCGTCAGTGGGAACAACCTGCTCCTGCGTGAAGCCACTGTAACCACTCACCGTCGTGTGGTCGGAGCTTGTCTTGCCGCTTGTGCTCGGCAGCGGCGAAACGTTCTTCACCGTACCGGCGATATTGCCGAAGACGTCGTCGAGATCCTGGAAGATGTCGTCGTCATCTTCTGCCGCATCCATCGCCTCTTCATCCAGCGGCAGGCCGGTAAACTCGTTGTTTTCGCTATCCCAGCGAACGCCGGAATCGGCATCGACAGCGTGAACACGCACACTGGAGCCTGGCTCGGGCACACCGAGATCAGCGGCATTCAGCGTCACGGATGCAGCAGACTGGACGTTGGCAACCACAACCGGGTCACCCCAGGCCTGATCGTTTTCCCCGACACCCGGGAAGAAATACAGGTCAACTGCCTGGAAATCATCTTGAGCAGTCTGAAGATTCTGCACGGTCACCGCTCCGTAGAACGGTCCCATGTCATCGAGCATACTGCCGTTCGGCACCCACGGGAAATAGGCACCGGTGCCGGCATCCGGCACCTCTTCTTCCTGGGCCGAACCAATCGCCAGCGCCCCAACAAACACGCTGAATGCCAGGCCCATAGCCAGCATCATACTGAGATATCGTCGCTGCAAATCCCTGTTCCCTTCCGAAGGAGTTACCGTCCACCCACGTGCGTTCGAAGAAATGTCCGAGCGGCCCTGATCCGCACCTTCTTCACGTTGTATCTGGATACAACAAAAAAGGCCTCTTCGTCATCGGACATTCTCCGGACGCATTGGCCTTTTTCCTGCCTCTACAACGAAACAGAGGTCTTGTGGTTGCACAACTATGCAGAAAAACACTTCCTGATCACCAGACAAGGAGAAAGCCCCAGCCAGACGGCCGGGGCTCTCGTTCGTGCGGATCGGGATTGTCGTGATTTGCTAGTCGTTGTCGAAGACCTCGATGAGGTTGAAGACAACTGCGCCATCGGCACCGGTCTCGTAGTTGACATTGTTGGAGACAGCCGAGACGTTGCCTTCGTGAACATCAACGATCAGCGAACCCTGGAAGCCAGCCGGCATCTCGCTGTAGTTGTGGGTGTACAGCGTGAAGCCCTGATGTGCCGACAGGTTCACAGTGATCTCTTCGTCCAGCGTCGGAGCAACCGGGTTGCCCGTCGGATCGTAGAACGTGACATCGAAGACCGTGTTGAACTGCGGGTTCGGGTTGAAGAACTGAACACCGGTGGTGTCACCCAGGCCAGTGGCCGGGTTGCCCTTCTGAACCAGCGGCAGTGCGAGCATGTCCGGGTTGTCCGCAACTTCACCATCGAACGCCTGATGGTTGGTCAGGTAGGACATCGCATCGCCGGTGTCTTCGGCATCACCCAGGTACTTGACCTGGTCCACTGCCGCCTGCAGTGCAGTAGTTCCGGAAACGATAGCCGCACCGATGTGGCCATCACCGAGTCCGAGATCCTGATCGCCAGCGGTGAAGACGAACTCCATACCGCGCGGCGGGATCGTCAGCTGATCGCTACCCACCTGGCTTCCACCCGGGGTGAAGTAGGTGATGGTGACGGTGTTGGACTGGGTATCGTCCAGGTTGGCCACGCTGATGCCGGTGTTCCAGTTGTTGTACTGCTGGAAGACCAGTGGTGCGTAGGCGATATCCTGCACCTGGTTGAAGCCGTTATCGTCCGTCAAAACCGGGCGCGAGACGTTGGTCAGCAGCATCTCGTCTTCGGCCTTGAAGCGCTCGGCGACGGCACCGACCGGAGCGTTCGAGGTGATGAAGGCGTTGCCAACCCATCCCTCGTCGATGCCCGCAATGTCGGTGATGTCGATCGTGTGAACTTCGCCACCCTTGATTTGCTCGGAGTAGGAACCGGAAGAGGGTCCGGCTGAGCCCTGTCCGCCAGATTCGTAGAAGGTGATGGTGTAGCTGGTGCCCGGGTTCGGATCGTTCTCACCAGCAAAGCTGGCAATCTTGATCTCGGTGTTCCAGCCATCGTTGGTCTGGACGATCGGGAGCATGTGGGTGTCTTCGTCGAAGGCCACCTGCTCTTCGGTCAGACCGCTGTAGCCGTCGACCGTGACGTGCGCCGCACTGGTGCGTGCGCTCTCGCTCGGCATCGGGCTGACGTTCTTCACCGTGCCTGCGACGTTGCCGAGAACGTCACCAAGGCCGAGGAAGCTGTTGTCATCACCATTGTTGTTGTCGTCATCCTCTGGAAGACCGATGAATTCGTTCTCATCGCTGTCCCAGGAGATTCCCACGCCATTTGGCACGGAGTGCACACGAACCGGTGCACCCGGCTCGGAGACGCCCAGATCACTGGCATTCACGGTAACCGAGGCGTCGCCCTGAACGTTACCGACCACGTATGGGTCGCCGTATGCCTGATCACTCTCGCCAACACCGGCGAAGAAGTACAGGTCATGGGCGTCGCTTTCGAGGTTCTGCACGGTCACCGCGCCATAGAACGGCCCCATGCCGTCCAGGTCAGCGGCATACGGAACCCACGGGAAGTAGGCACCAGTGCCGCCAGCTGGCAGCTCTTCTTCCTGAGCTGAGCCAATGGCCAGCGCCCCAACAAATACGCTGAGTGCCAGGCCTACGGCCAGCATCATACTGAGAGATCGTCGCTTCAAAACCCTCGCTCCTTCCTGGAGTTCCAGAACCAGCCCGGACCATCGTGGGAGGGACCAGATGTCCGGGCCCCGATCCGCACATGCACCGCCAGACCACTCGGCTGGACAGCACAAAGA
>SLFF01000078.1 GCA_007124395.1 Thermomicrobiaceae bacterium
GTGGTACTACATGCACATCTACGCCGACCCGCAGGACGCCGATACCGTCTATATCTGTAACCTGCAGTTCCTGAAGTCGGTCGATGGCGGCAAGACGTTCAAGCAGATCCCAACGCCGCACGGTGACAACCACGATTTGTGGGTCGATCCGAACAATCCGCTCCGCATGATCGAGGGCAACGACGGTGGTGCTGTGGTTTCGCTGGATGGTGGCAAGAGCTGGTCGTCCTGTATGAACCAGCCGACCGCGCAGTTCTACCATGTGGAAGCGGACAACCACTTCCCATACCGGATCTACGGTTCCCAGCAGGATAACTTCGCCATGCGCCTGCCGATGGCAGACGCAGAGGGCGCCATCAGTCTGAAGAACTACTATGAGCCGGGTGGCGGCGAGAGTGGCTACATGCGGGTTCAGCCGGAAGCGCCATACAAGGTGCTCGGTGGCGGAATCGGCACGGGACTCGGTCATGGCCGTCTGGTCAACTGGGACCCGGACGAGGATCAGCGCCGGAACATCACGGCGTGGCCGGAAGTTCACGGGTTCGGCGCCGGAGCGATTCATCTGAAGTATCGATTCCAGTGGACGTTCCCGCTCGAATTCTCGCCACACGATCCGAAGACCATGTTCATCGCATCGCAGTATGTCCACAAATCGACCGATCTCGGGCACAGCTACCAGGTGATCAGCCCGGATCTGACCCGCAACGACCCGGACAAGCTGCAGAACTCCGGTGGACCGATCACCGCGGACAATAGTGGTGCCGAGATCTACTGCACAGTCTTCGCGTTCGTGGAATCGCCACACGAGCAGGGTGTCTACTGGGCAGGTTCCGACGACGGCCTGGTGCATATCTCCCGTGATGGCGGCGAGAATTGGAAGAACATCACGCCAGGTGACCTTCCAGAGTGGGCGATGATCAGCATGATCGAGGCTTCGCCACACGATCCGGCAACGGCCTACATCGCAGCCACGATGTACAAGCATGACGACTTGCGCCCGTATCTCTACAAGACCAATGACTACGGTGAGACATGGACCCGGATCAACAACGGTATCCCGGATGACGACTTCACTCGGGCGATTCGCGAGGATCCAGAACGCCGTGGGCTGTTGTTCGTCGGTACCGAGCTTGGCGTATACGTCTCGCTCGATGACGGCGGCAACTGGCACTGGCTGGATACGAACTTGCCGATCGTGCCGATCTATGACCTGATCGTCAAGAATGGCGACCTTGTTGCGGCGACGCATGGTCGCTCGTTCTGGATTCTGGACGACATCAGCCCGCTGCGCCAGATGCAGGATGATCTGGCATCGAAGAGCGCGCATCTGTTCAAGCCGCGTGATAGCTACAAGTATCGCTTCTATGGCCGTGCCTTCGGCGCATCGAGTGATCCGGAAGACCTCAACTTCATGATGAACGGTCCTGTGACGATCTCCTACCGTCTCAAGAAGGATGCCTCCGGCCAGGATCAGCGATTGTTCCTCGACGCCGGAAACAACCCGCCTGACGGGGTCATCGTTCACTACTATCTCGGTGACAAGCCAGAGGAGGAAGTGACGCTGACGTTCCTGGACGCTGACGGCAACGAGCTGAACAGTTACTCCAGCAAGAGTGATGAAGCACCGTGGGCCCCCGCAAGGGCGGGCTCCAACCGATTCCTCTGGAACCTGCGGACGAAGGGTGCAACACCGCTCGATTCTGAAGGCGGAAAAGATAAGCGGATTCAGCGAGCTGAAGAAGCGGTCTCCCCGCGCGTCACGCCGGGTGAGTATCAGGTTCGACTCACCGTTGGAGACGAGTCGATGACGGAATCGTTCCGGATTCTTCGAGATCCACGCCTCAAGGCGAGCGATGACGATTTGAAGGCTCAGTTCGAGATGAAGAGCAACATCCGTGACCTGGTGTCGTCCACGAACGAGGCGATCAATCAGATCAAGTCGATCCGTGAGCAGGTCGAGCAGTGGGCCAAGCGAGCCGACGCTGGAGACGATCCCGATGGTGTTCGTTCTGCTGCCGATGAGGTCAAGGAGAAGCTGGCCTCGGTCGAAGCCGAGTTGACCCAGGTCGACGCCGGCGCTGCCCAGCCGGGTGAAGCGAAGATCCGCGAGAAGTTCCTGTCGCTGACGTCGATGATCGACGAATCCGACGCTCTTCCGACTGCTGGTGCCGAAGAGGTCTTCAATCTCCTCAGCGAACAGCTGGACGCCCAGAAGTCCCGTCTGGCGCAGATCGTATCGGAAGACGTCAAGGCGTTTACCGATAAGGTGTCCGGAGCCAACGTGCCACCGGTCGCACCGTAGCGTTCTGTATCAGTTCTCTGATAACGAAGAAACCGCCGGAGCATTGCTCCGGCGGTTTTCGTTGCAATTCGCGCTGTGTGACCGACTACTTGATCGACGCAAGCAATCGTTTGACGAAGCCATCGAACTGCTCGGAATCGATCCACCGCGTCATCGCCACAAGATCGTTCTCCGGATCGATGTAGATGATGTTGGCGCCCATTCCGCGTGCGGCAAACGCCGACTCCGGGGCGCTGGGCATCTGATCCTTGTCAGTATTCAGCCACCACATGTACCCGTAGGATTTGAACGTCTCTGACGGCGCCAGCGCCTGTTGATACCACTCGTCGGAGATGAGTTGCTGGCCGCCCCAGTTTCCGCGACGAAGGGTGAGCAGTCCGAACCGCAGATGATCCCGGGTGTGGCTCCAGAAGCCACCGCCCCAGTGGGAACCACCGCTGACGACCTGCATGTGCAATCCATCGAGTTCGATCCAGGAATTGAAATACCCGTTCCAGCGCCAGGTTGGCGAAGCCTGAATCGGGTCCATGATGAATTCCTTGCAGACCTGCGCCAGCGGCCGTCGCCAGACGTGGGTAAGGCAGAGCGCCAGAAGGTTGACTCGGACATCGTTGTATTTGTATCTGGAGCCAGGCTTCTGCAGCTCACGCTCATGCCAGTACCCGGGCGGCATCTCGGGACGATCGCACCAGTCGGGCTTGCCCCACAGGCTGCCTTCCCACTCGCTCGATTGATGCAGGAGATGTTTCCAGGTGATCTGGCTATTGTGGTCGCTGGCGAAGCTTCCATCGACCACGTAGTCTCCGACACGATCGTTGACGTCGCGAATCAGCCCGCGATCGAGTGCCAGTCCGGCCATCGTGGCCAGGTAGCTCTTGGCAACGCTGTAGGTCATATCGATCTGCCAGGTGTTGCCCCACTCCGCCACCAGGTGGCCATGTCGCAGGATTGCGCCGTTCTCCGGACCACGTCGCTTGATTGGACCTATCACCCCCGCGTAGGGCTCATCGGATGGCATCTCGGCGTCTGTTCGACCGGCGAGCTCACCAAGGATCTCCCGGCCATCCCTGAACTGTGAGGTTCCGATTTCGCCGGTGTGAAACCGGATCGCCTCTTGGATACCGCCCGCGCTCATGCCGACGTCTTCCGGGTTGACCGACTTCCATTCGTTTGCTCCGGGCACGTACCCGGTGGATGTGTCTATAGCCATCTATTCCCCTCTCTGACCGTGTTTGAACACCTGGTTGCTCGACTACCGGGCCTGGGCCGGTGACCAACCGAAATCCTTCTCGAGCGGATACATCGGCCGGCGCAGGTTCTTGTAGTCGAACTGCTCGGCGAGTTTCGGG
This sequence comes from Thermomicrobiaceae bacterium, assembly GCA_007124395.1. Lineage (GTDB taxonomy): Bacteria > Chloroflexota > Chloroflexia > Thermomicrobiales > Thermomicrobiaceae > SLMJ01. The sequence goes on from SLFF01000078.1 coordinate 3,652, forward strand.
CTACTGATACCGGGCGCATCGATCTCGATGACCTTTGTGGCGATCGGTTCGAAGGCGGCCCGGAAATGGGCGGCACTCTTGAGTACCAGAATCCGCCGCTCGGTTGGCTCGATCCCGAAGGCCCGGAAGTA
>SLFF01000171.1 GCA_007124395.1 Thermomicrobiaceae bacterium
TCCGAGGATGCCGAGCGCAACCAGAGCCTGCAGGAACAACGCGATTTCCTGACACAGGAGCTGGAGAAGCACCGGATTCCGGGCGATGTCGATCCCGGAGACGTTCGGGAGATCGGTTTCCAGACCGAGCAGGCCGCCTGTGCCGTCGACGAGCTTCGATCCCGGCGAGAACGCACCCTGCGTCAGCAACAGGCCGCTGCACCACGGCCAGCACCGGACAGCACGCCGAAACTGCTGCGGACCGTAGCCGGTGTGGTTGCCATTGGCTCGATCGGGCTCGGCATCGTCGTAGACCCGTTGCTCTTCGCCGGAGTGGTGGTGGCGATCGCGCTGATTGCCATCGGGATCATGATGACCCGCTCATCAGCCCAGCCGGAAACAGAACCGACTGATGATCCCACGATTGCGGCGATCGACTCCGAGCTGCAGCGTGCCGAGGAAACCCTTGCCCGCTACCAGCGCCAGCAGGATCAACTCCTGGCCGAGTCCGGCGTTGATACGCTGGACGATCTGTATCGCCGTGCCCGTGAGTTTCAGGCAAATCTGAGCCGGCTGGATGCCCAGCCACAGATCGACAATCAGCCCGCCATCAACCTCGAAGCGGCTCAGAGCAAACGACGTGCGTTGCAGGAGCGTCGCGATACCCTGCTACAACAGAGCGGCGAACCGGATCTGGAAGCGCTCCAGACGCGTGCCAGCCGGTATCAAGAGACGTTGCGGCTGCTGGAGCAGATCGATCCGGTCGATCCAGAGGAGATCGCGAGGCTCCGGGAACGGCTGACCACCGTCCAGCAGGATACGGCGATTGCCCGGCAGACTGCGCAGAGATTCCGCAGCGACTACCCGGAGCTGCACAAGATCGAACCGGAACAGGTTCGCGCCTACCAGCAGACGGTCCAGCGCGCTGATGACACGATTCAGGAGAGCGACCGGCGCCTCTACCAGATCGGTCTGGATCGCCAGCACCTGGCGCGCAGCAGTGAAGACGCCGGTGATCTCCAGGCCCGGATTCGGGAGCTCGACGAAGAGCTGAACCAGGTCAATCTGACCGCCCATGCTCACATCGTGGCGATCGAAACCCTGCGCGACAGCGTCACCGCGTTTCAGGAGCACGCACTGGATCCGGTAGGAGAGCAGGCCGGAGAACTGTTCGCCCGGCTGACAGGTGGCCGCTATCAGATCGTTGAGCTGGATCGGGATTCAATGATCCCCACCATCTCCGGCAACGGGATCCCGGACATCGACAAGCAGCAGCTCAGCCGGGGAGCTGGAGACCAGCTCTACCTCGCCATCAGAGCGTCCCTGATCGAGGCGTTGTCCGGAGATCGAACCCTGCCTATGTTGCTGGATGATCCGTGTGTCAATTTCGATGAGGAACGGCTTGCGAACGCGGCAGAACTGATCACCACGCTGGCGCAAGACCGGCAGATACTGATCTTCACCAAAGACGAGACCTGGACACGCTGGATCAGCCCGTCACTCCGACTGGAGCGCAGAACTGACCCGTCTGTCAGCGAAATTGGGTGGAGCGATCAGGAATAGATCCGGACCTGGATATCGGTCGGCCGGAACGCGTTGGCGGCGTTCTGATCCTGCGGGCAGGCGGCAACGCCAACGATCATGTCCATCGTAGCCCGTACCAGCACGTAGTCGCCACGCTCACTGAGTGGCTCCCGCACCTCGAAGCGGCCCCGCTGTCGTAGCCCGACGTTCATGAACCAGTTGACCGGATCGGGGATGTCATCGTAGTCGATCCCGCGTGATTTCAGCACCTGATGCAGGCCGTCCCGGCAGTTGGCGTGATTCTCGATTCCGTAGTCGGAGACATAGGACTGGGCATCACAGGCTGGATAGAGAATGTCGTGGCGCCCACAGGTGTCTTCCAGCAGAACCATCATCGGGTTATGCCGGTTGCTAAAGACCACCATCTCATTGATCAGCACCAGTGAGTTGTTGCCAGACCGGGTGTGTGACGTGGAGAGGCACTCTTCAGGATCGTGCTGGTTGAAAGCGACCATCGTCGCAACCTGCTTGCTCTGCACATCTGTAATCTGCAGAAAATCACCTTCCCGAAGCAGGAAGGCCGTCGGGAACTCCGGACGCACCAGCGTCGAGCGCTTGGGAATCCGGCTCTTGAGAATATCGTCGCGGGTCAGCGTTGCCGTCAAAGCTCTCTCCTGTGTCCGGCCACATGCCTGTCCTCAATGACCGCCAGTATCGGTGACGCCGGGTAATGGGGCCACGGTCATCATATTCGCCAAAGTCTAACCCAGGCCGGTCCCTCCGTGTGTCAGATTGTTGCGTGATCAGTCCTGAATCCGGCCAAACGCCAGACAGGTATTCTGACCACCCAGTCCGATCGAGTTGGACAGGGCTACATTGACATCCAGATTGCGACCAGTGTTTGGCACATAATCGAGATCGCACTCCGGATCCGGGGTGACATAGTTGATGGTTGGATGAACCACCTGATCCCGAATCGTCAGAATCGTTGCCATTGCCTCGACCGCCCCGGCGGCACCCATCAGATGACCGATCATCGACTTCGATGAACTGATCGCGACATCGTAGGCACGATCGCCCAGCGACTTCTTGATCGCCAGGGTTTCGGCCTTGTCACCCAGCGGGGTGCTGGCCGCGTGGGCATTGACGTAATCGACCTGTGCCGGATTGATTCCGCCTTCCTGCAGAGCAAGGTTCATGGCGTAGGCGGCGCCGCGGCCTTCTGGTTCGGGGGCAATCGGATGATAGCCATCGTCGCTGGCGCCGTAGCCGAGCACTTCGGCGTAAACCGTCGCCCCCCGATTGCGGGCATTCTCCAGCGTCTCCAGCACCACCATCGCCGCACCTTCACCGAGCACGAACCCGTGCCGGTTGGCATCGAACGGCATGCTCGCCTTCTCGGGCGCATCGTTCATCGTCGATGCCGCTCGCTGAACGGCAAAACTGGCCACGAACAGCGGGAAGATACAGTGTTCGGTTCCGCCAGCAACCATCACATCGGCCTGGCCGGAACGGATGAACTGCGCCGCCTCACCAATCGCCTGAGCGCCGGTAGCACAGGCTGTAGAGACGGTCAGACTCGGACCAAAAAATCCGAACAGTTGATGAATATGGTAGGCGGGCAGGTTGTGCGGGAACGTGGTCATGAAATGAGGCGAGACCCGCATGAGACCGCGTCGCAGGGCGACTTCCTGCGTCTCCAGAATCGTGGCCATACCGCCGGCACCAGTACCAACAACCACTCCGGCCCGATCCGGATCGAGCGACGTTGGATCGAGGCAGGCATCCTTCATCGCCATACCGGCCGAGGCTACGCCGAATTTGGAGAATAGCGCCATACCGCGTTCGGTCTTGCGATCGACAATGCCACCCATATCGAATTCACGGACTTCGCCGGCAATCTGCACCGTCAGTTCAGAGGGATCGAAGCGTTCGATCTTCGTGATCCCGGAGCGGCCATCACGCAATCCCTGCCATGTCTCTTCGGCCGTGTTTCCAAGTGGTGTCACGGCACCAACGCCAGTCACCACAACTCGTCGATTGGCGCCCGGATGCAGCAGATTACCGCAACGGGAACAATATCGGTCTTCTGCCTCTACGGAAGCCTTGCAACGTGAACACAGCATCAGCTCTCTACCTCCAGCGTCCGGGCTGCCCCGCCAGGCGCGGACCGATCCAGCATGTATCTGCTTGCCACTGACATCGACACCACCCACTCCCCGGCCCCGAGGTCCCCCGGATACTACCAGATCATAGCTGTCAGAATGTCACAAAAA
>SLFF01000500.1 GCA_007124395.1 Thermomicrobiaceae bacterium
CGATCTGGATAACCGGTGCCACCACGGAGTTGCTCCAGCTGACTGGCCAGCTGGCCGACGGCTGGACAACGCCATATCCGGACATGCCCGCCCGGGACCTGATCATCGCCAGTGAGTTCATCGATGCCGTCGCCTTCGAGTCTGACCGTGATCCGGATGAGATTCAACGCTCGATGATCATCAGCGAGGACCAGCTGAATGGGTCGATCGATGATCTCACGGACACGCTGATCCGGGCACGCATCGGTATGATCCTGCTGCAATCCGGCGATGAGCACCAGATCGATCGCTTCCTGAACCAGATCGTGCCGGAACTGCGCTCCCGGCTGGAATCCGCGGACCCCGATCGAAGATCGACCCGTCGGGTTCGGCGTGCCGACATCCGGGAAAAGCGAGTTCCGGGAATCGATTACGACGGTGTTCCCGAGTCGCTTCAAGGCGCTGTGATCGAACCCGGTGACGTTGCGTACCCGCGAGTTCGGTCGACCTACATACGCGGTGGAGCTCCAGGGATCGTGCTGCAACCAGGTTCTGCGTCCGATGTCGTCGACGCTCTGGCATTTGCCCGATCACATCCCGATCTCCCACTGTCTATCCGCAGCGCGGGACACGGAATCAGCGGTCGCTCTACAAACACTGGCGGAATCGTCATCGATCTCTCGACGATGAACCAGATCGAGGTACTCGATCAGCAAACCGGTCACGTTCGCCTGCAGCCCGGAGCAAGGTGGATGGATGTCGCCGCCACGCTCGCACCATATGGGCTGGGACTGAGTTCCGGCGACTATGGCGGAGTCGGGGTCGGTGGGCTGGCGACAGCCGGAGGGATCGGCTGGCTTGCCCGGAAGCACGGACTGACCATTGATCACTTGCGAGCGGTCGAGATGGTCCTGGCCGACGGCTCGATCGTTCGAGCCAGTCATGACGAGAACCCGGAACTGTTCTGGGCCGTTCGTGGTGCCGGAGCGAACTTCGGGATCGTCACCTCATTCGAGTTCGATGCCTATCAGGTCGGAAACGTTGGATTCGGACAGTTCGTCCTCGATGCGACTGATACCGCCGGTTTCCTCGAGAATTGGGGAGACACGATCGAGCAATCCGAGCGCGACCTGACCAGTTTTCTGATCATGGGTCCACCCCGCCTGGGACAGCCGATGGTTGCTCAGGTTATGACGGTGGTTGCATCCGATGATCCCGAGACGATCGTCGATCGGCTACAGCCGGTTGCCAATATCAGCTCGCTGTACGACCAGCAGGTCATGATCACTCCCTACCACGCGCTGATGGCCAACGCGCAGGGGAGCTATCACGATGCGGTGGGTGAGCCGGCTGCCCGTTCGGGACTGATCGAGCACATCACGCCAGAGTTCGCCGCCGCGGCTGAAAAACTGATTCGCAGCCGCGCCGTCTATTTCTTCCAGATTCGATCCGTTGGGGGTGCTGTTTCTGACGTGCCAGCAGACGCCACCGCCTACGCAAACCGGAGTGCAAACTTCTCGGTTACCGCGTTCGGGCCAGATCGCAAACGGGTTGACGACGCCTGGGACGAGCTGGCCCATCACTTTCAGGGTCTCTACATCAGTTTCGAGACTGATCAGCGCCCGGAACGCCTGAACGATGCGTTTCCCGAAGGGACACTCGCAAGACTGCGAACCTTGAAAGAGCGCTACGACCCGGAAAACGTATTCAACGACAACTTCAACGTTGCCGTCACCGCAGAAGTCAGCTAGCCAGAACAGTGGAGTTTCACATGACCGACTACGGACACGACATCGAATTCGGCACGTTCATTACGCCGGTGGCCAATCCCGTCAACAAGGCGGTCGAACTGGCGATTGCCTCCGAAGAAGCCGGATTCGACCTGGTTTCCTTTCAGGATCACCCATACCAGAACACCTTCCACGATACGTGGACACTGATGACCCATGTTGCCGCGAGAACGAGCCAGATCCGGATCGCATCCAACGTGCTGAACCTGCCGTTGCGACCACCCGCGGTTCTGGCGCGAAGTGCAGCAACCCTCTCTAATCTGAGCAATGGACGCTTCGAGCTCGGCATCGGTGCCGGTGGTTTCTGGGATGCGATTGCGGGAATGGGTGGCCCACGGCGCTCGCCAGGAGAGTCGGTCGAAGCACTCGAAGAGGCAATCGAGATCATCCGTGCATTCTGGGCAACCGATGAATCTGGCGGAGTGAACTTCTCCGGCAAGCATTACTCGGTGTCCGGCGCAAAGCGAGGCCCGGCACCTCAGCACGACATCAGCATTTCCATCGGTGGCTACGGCCCCAGAATGCTCCGCCTGACCGGTCGCCTCGGTGATGGCTGGCTACCCTCGCTGCCGTACCTCAAGGGTGGCCCGACTGATCTGGAGCAGATGAACGCACACATCGATACCGGTGCCCAGCAGGCCGGGCGTGATCCATCGGCGATCCGCCGGATGCTCAACCTCGGCGGCCAGTTCTCCCAGACCAGTAGCGGTTTCCTCAACGGCCCACCAGAACAGTGGGCGCAGGATCTCGCCGGGCTGAACGAAACCTACGGCATCAGCAGCTTCATCCTCATGGCGGATGATCCCGGGATGATCGATCTGGTTGCCCGTGAAGTCATCCCGGCAACTCGTGAGCTCATCGCGACCCGAAAGTTCTGATCGCAGCGATCAGTCGACCGGCACCCGTTCGCGAAGAAACGCGATCTGATGGGCGATGTTCTCCTCGAAGGAATCGCCGGTATACGGCTGAAAGTGATCGGCATCCAGCACACGAACGGTACAGTCCGGGATCTTTCTCGCCGTTCTCACCGCAGCACTGGCTGACACCACATTGTCCCGGGCAGCCACAACCATCAGCACAGGTGCCGAGATACGTGTGGCGGAGTTCCGCGGGGTGAACAGAGGCACCTGGAGCATCGAGCGGGAGAGCAATCGATTCTCCCAGCCCGAGCCTTCCGGAAGCAATCGATGGTATGCCTCTGGTGCCTGATCGGCGACGAGCGCCGCCAACTCGCCAGGTTGGCCGACGACCGGGCTGTAGTACTCCCGGCCGACCAGCCCGAGCGCCGTATCGTACACAGCCGCTGCCGTGCTCTTGAGGGTCGTCATCATCGGAGCCTTCAATACCGTAGCCAGGCCGCTGGTATGTGGGATCTGCGAGATCACCGCGGCCAGCGAATGATCCTTTGCTCCGACCTTCAGCACCAGGCCACCTGAAAATGACGTGCCCCAGGCGATAACTCGTCCGCCATCCACGTCGTCGCGACCTCTCGCGAACGAGATCGCAGCGTGCCAGTCTTCGAGCTGTCGACCCGGATGCACCCAGTTTCTCGGCTCTCCTTCGCTGTCGCCAAACGTTCGGTAATCGAACAGCAAGGCTGCATATCCGGCCTCAACGAATCGCTCGGCAAACGCCGGCAACCTGGCCATTCGGATATTGGCAAACCCGTGCGCCATCACCACCACTGGCGGCCGATTACTGCCATCTGGCAGCATCAGCGTGGCGGCACAGGTTGACCCCTGACTCGCAAACGTACAGTCGATCTGCTGCATAGTCGTTACAGTCCGTTCAATAGCGTCCATCAGGTCGGAACCATGGAAAACATCGAGATCAAGGTCAGGGTGCCCACGCTCGACGTCGTGAAACGCGCCCTCGGCAACATCAGCGTCACAGACCACGGATCGATGCACCAGATAGATACCTACTTCAGCGTGAACCATGGCCGGTTGAAGCTCCGGGAGGAAACTGGCCCGGACAATCGATCGTCGGCCACACTGATCTCGTACCTTC
>SLFF01000243.1 GCA_007124395.1 Thermomicrobiaceae bacterium
AACCGGCGAAGAAGCCGAACTGGCGCAGCAGGTTGTCGACAACATCGGCTACGGCCTGATTCCTGAAGGCCCGGCACGACGTGCCGTTGTGTTCGGTGGATCCAACGTCCACATCTTCAAGGAAGAATACTCTGACTCCGATCTGGACTGGGACGCTGCCCGGGCGCTGGTCGCCTTCCAGTGCGCACCAGAGTGGTCGATCAAGCGGGCCTGGGCCGGATCGAACCCGGGTCACCTTGGCGGCTTCCGCACCCACTGGATGCAGGAGCGCCTGGACGAGATCAACTTCCTCGACGTAACCAGTTCGATGCTTCCGTTCGGTATCCCGTTCCCGGTTATTCCGGAGGCAACCGAGATCATGAACATCACGATTCCGGAATTGCTGCAGAACGTTCTGACCGAGCAGATGTCGGTTGACGAGGCAGCAGAGCAGGCTGCTGAAGAGGTCGAAGACATCATTGGTGGACGAGAAGGCTACTAGAAAGTGATCTGAGCGGGCTGCGGGATCCCCGCAGCCCGCTCCACGCTTTAGTGTGCGGGCAACGGTGCCCGCAAGTCATATGTACCGGGAGTAAACGGAGCCGAGCTTATGGCCGTTTCAGCACCGCAACAGGCAACAGGGCAGGTTGCCACTCGAAAGAGCCGGGAGCCGAGGAACGTCTTCCAGCGGGCATCCAGGCAGTGGGCGGACTACACCTACATCATGCCGGCATTGCTGGCGATGTTCTTTGTGATTGCCTATCCGATTGCCTATACGATCTATTTGTCGTTCTATTCCACTCCGACTGCCGGAGACAATGTGTGGAACGGACTGACAAACTACACCTCGATCATCACCGCCGAGCGATTCTGGATGATTACCCAGAACACGATGTACTGGACTATTGTGTCCACCATTCTGGCATTCATCATCGGAACGGCTGCTGCTCTGGTGGCGCAGCGGGAGTTTATCGGGCGAGGGCTGGTTCGAGGTATTTTCCTCATACCCTGGGTGATCAGTCATGTCGCGACTGCGTACATCTGGGTCTGGATCTTTCACAGTGATTACGGGCTGGTTAGCGGTATGTTGATGGACCTCGGCATCATCTCGTCTCCGCTGGTGATCCTCGACTCCACCACCTGGGCTATGCCGGCATTGATTCTGGTCAATGTCTGGAAAGATTTCCCGTTCATCATGATCATGATGCTTGCGGGTCTACAGACGGTACCAGAGCACTTGCTCCGGGCGGCAAAGATCGACGGAGCCAGTACCTGGGCGCAATTCCGTCACGTGACATTGCCGCACCTCAAGGGCGTCATCATTATTACGCTGCTTTTGACCATCGTGATGAACCTCAACCACTTTACGTTGCCTTGGATCATGACAGGTGGCGGCCCTGCAAGTTCAACGCACATCTGGATCACTGAGGTCTACGCACTGGCATTCCGGTCACTCCGGTTCGGAATCGCATCAGCGTTCTCAGTCATCCTGTTCATCATCATGATGTCGATGGCCTATTTCTACGTCAAGGCGATGACCGCCGGCGATGATCGGAGACGATAGTGGCATCTAATGCAGTGTCCGTTGAAGAGCGGCGTGAGCGTGCACGACGCAGAAAACCGAGACGCCAGATTCGAATGTCCGACGTACTGGCCTGGATTACGCTGATTCTGCTGTTGTTGTTCAGTCTGGTTCCAATGGCGTGGATGCTCTCTACATCCTTGAAGACGCAGTTTGCTGCGCTTCAGTTGCCACCGGAATGGATTCCGAGCAACATTACGTTCGAGCACTACATCCGGTTGCTCTCACCTGGCAGTGAGGTCGGCCAGGAGTTTCTCCGTTACTTCTGGAACTCGATCTTTGTATCGACGATGACAACGCTCGCTGCGGTGGCGATCGCTGTACCCGCAGGGTATGCGTTCTCCAAGTTCCGCTTTCCGGGACGGCAGGGATTCTTCATTGCGGTGCTGATCCGTAATATGTTCCCGGCGATCGTCTTCCTGATTCCGCTGTTCATCATGATGCGGACCTTCGGGCTGATCGATACGCACCTGGCGCTGATCATTACGTACCTGACGTTTGGTCTGCCGCTGGCGATCTGGCTGCTGAAGGGGTTCTACGACAATATTCCGACGGAGCTGGAGTATGCGGCCCGGATCGATGGAGCCTCACGGTTCCAGGCCTTCATCCGCATTATCATGCCGCTTTCGACGCCCGGAATTATTGCAACGGCCATCTACGCGTTCATCATCGCCTGGAACGAGTACGTCTATGCGCTGACGTTCCTCAGCAGTCGCAATCTGCTGACGCTGCCGGTTGGATTGCAGCGGTTCTTCGATGAGTTCGTGACCAACTGGCCGGGTCTGATGGCGGCGTCGTTCGTCATGAGTATCCCGGTGGTGATCATCTTCCTCGTGTTGCAGCGCTTCTTCATCCAGGCGCTCACCGAAGGGGCGGTCAAGTCCTGATCCTGAACTGGCTGATCGATCGAGCGACCCAGACGGAATTGATGTGAACCGGAGAGTGCAAGCATGGCAGAAGTTCGACTCGATGGACTGATCAAGTACTACGACGACGTCCTTGCGGTGGACGATGTCAATCTCACGATCAAGGATGGTGATTTTGTCGCGCTGCTGGGACCTTCCGGGTGCGGCAAAACCACTACGCTGAATCTGATTGCCGGTCTGATCGATCTCTCCGACGGTGAGATCTGGATCGGTGATCGGGATGTGACTGATCTGGACCCGAAAGATCGTGACATCGCGATGGTGTTCCAGAACTATGCCTTGTATCCAACAAAAACGGTCTACAACAATCTGGCCTTCCCGCTGCAGATGCGCAAGACGCCGAAGAGCGGGATCGACGAGCGGGTCAGGAAGACTGCGGAGATGCTCTCGATCACCCATCTTCTGGATCGACTCCCGCGAGAGCTGTCCGGTGGTCAGCAGCAGCGTGTTGCGCTGGGACGCGCGCTGGTGCGTAATCCGAGAGCCTTCCTTATGGATGAGCCACTGTCCAACCTGGATGCCAAACTTCGCGTGCAGATGCGTGCTGAGTTGAAGCGTTTTCACCAGACGCTGAATGCTACGATGATCTACGTGACCCACGATCAGCTCGAAGCGATGACAATGGCAGACAATATCGCGGTCATGAGCGATGGTCGAGTCCAGCAGTATGGACCGCCGGAGGAGATCTTCTATGATCCGGCTAACCTCTTTGTGGCTGGTTTTATCGGAAGTCCGGCCATGAACTTCCTGCACGGAGAAATCTCAACCGAGAACGGTGTGACCAGCGTAAAGGGCGACCCGGGATGGGTGTATCCGCTGACACCCGAGAACGCACAGAAGGCAAATCACTGCACGGGTGGCCGGATCATCATCGGAGCCCGTCCGGCAAATCTGATTCTGTCAAGGGAGGAACATCCCGGGATGATTCCAGGCAGTGTCTACACGGTTGAGCCAACTGGTGATACAACATTCGTTCATATTACTATCGGTGATCAGATCTATGTGGCGATCACAGATCCGTTTTTCCGGGCTGAGCCGGACGATCCGATCTGGGTGGACCTCGAAGATAGTCGGATTCATATCTTCGACGAGGCGACCGAAGAGGTGCTTCGCGAGGATGGCCTCAACAGTCAGTCGATCCACGGTAAGAAGACGCTTCAACCTGCCTGATCATCAAGGTTTCGGAGCGAAGCGTGAACCGACGAATTCATGCAGGGCAACCGAAACGCGGTTGCCCTGATTCATGGCGCGGGACGCGCCGGGAAGGGAAGAATCCGTG
>SLFF01000099.1 GCA_007124395.1 Thermomicrobiaceae bacterium
ATCGCCGGGAAGCCCCATCCAGACTGGGATGAGTTCGATCAGGCGATGCGCGATGAAGGCCGGATGGTGATGACGATCTCGATCGACCGACTCTATCCGCTGTCCAGTTAGCCGACCAACGTGTTGAGGGGTATGGACCTGTGAATCATGAAGAAGCGATGGCGTATCTTCGGAACAACTCCAGAGCGGTTCTGGCCACGATCAAGCGAGACGGCCAGCCGCAGATGTCGCTCGTCGACTACGGGGTCGATTCGGGCGGACTGATCCGGGTCCAGGTTACGCAGCCGACCGCAAAGTCGAAAAACATCCGGAGAGATCCCCGGGTGTCGCTGACGGTGATCGGGGACAACTGGTATCAGTACATCGTGGTGGAGGGTACAGCCCGACTGCTCGACGACGATCCTCTTCCGGTCCTGCGAGAGACCTACGAGTTGATCGCAGGTAAACCGCATCCGGACTGGGACGAGTTCAATCAGGCCATGATCGATGAGCAACAGGTGGTGATGACGATGACGATCGACCGCCTCTATCCGCTGGATCAGTAGGACGTCGAACGGTCTGGTCAGACGAAGCCGTGCTGTTTGCGGTCTCGCCGTTGCAGCACGGCACCACAACCTGCCGGCATCGCGAGCACTGATAGTGCCCGTGTACGAAGATCATCTCTGAGATCTGACCACAGACCACGCAGCGTTCCATGGAATTACCTCATTCGGGATTCGAGGATGTCTGGTTGAACGCTGAGGGCAGGTGCTGATTGTGGCCGTTGTGCCGCCATGAACCGACCACCAGAACGATGATCAACAGGTTGAGAATCAGCCCCGGCCACGCTTCATGAACCCAGAAGATCGTGACCACCATCGACAGGATCGCGCTCCCGAACGTAACACCCTTCCACCAGTGTTTGTCCTGGATCACGGCATACCCGCTAATCCAGAACGCGATAGCCCCGAGTAGCCAGAGCGCTCCGAGATCACGCAGCACACCGACTGGAAGTCCATCCGGCAACACGGTCGGCGTCCGGGAAATGGCACTGGTTTCGATAACATCCCAGGATGTAAAGAATCCAAATAGATGGAGAAATCCATAGGCTGCAAGCAGGATTCCGACTGGCCACTTCTGTTGCATCTGATTTCGATCCTTCGTCCGGTAAGATTCAGATTCATGCTCATGTGTTGAAAATATCGTGCCACAGAAGTGCAGGAAACGGTGAATACGATCTCAGCTCGTGATGATAGTGAGTATCCCGGCTACGACTACGACGCCGAGCGTGAACGTCCGGAATAGCGTATAGGGAAGTCGACGCCCGATGGCCGTGCCCACCAGGTTGCCGATCATTGCCCCCGGTAACCAGAGGAGTGTTGCGGGGAAGAGCGCCGACGAGACAAACGCGCCACTGATCATCAGCATGCCGAGCGCCAGCAGATTGACACTGACGAAAAACGCCGCCATGTCTGCCAGAAAGCGGGCCGGTTCCAGACGTTCTCTGATGAAATAGACGGCCGCAGGAACACCGCTGAGGGACGTCGTTGTCCCCAGAAACCCGGCGAAGATCCCCGTGATCACCGCTCCTCCGGGAATAGGCGGACCGGGTTCTGGCCTCGACGTCGAATAGATCAGCCCGACGGATGCAACGATCACCAGAATGCCGGTTGCCATCCGGATCACGCTCTCATCCACACGGGTCAGGGTGATGACGCCGATAATCGATCCGGGAACGCTGCTGATCAGCAGAATCAGAATGCGGTTTCGAGTGATGTGGTAGCGCAATCTCCAGGCAACCATCAGGCGGGTGATCAGGCCGATCGTCAGATTCGCGGTAACCACGAACGGTGGCGACAACCCGATCATTAGCAGGAATGGCGCAGAGAGCAGCGCATAGCCGAACCCGGCCCCACCGCCCAGCAACGCGGCGAAGAACGTCACCACGATGCCGATCCAGATTTCCGTGCTGATTTCGACGCCGATGATTCGCCCCTGCCCACGTTCGCGCAGATCCTGCCGGGTCCATTATAGAATCATCCATCGTCGGGATGTGCTCTTCGGTCCGTCGGTCGGTTCCAGACAACAGGTGGGAAACCCCGGCTGTGAGTGGCATCCTAGGCGACGGTTCGATCTCCGGCTCGGACCCGATCATTGACTTGCATCGAGACAGCGGAGCAACATGGATCACGGACACAAAGAGCAACCCAGCTTTAGCCAGATCATTTCCTGGCCCACCCGTACGATGTATCGCCTCTACAAGTGGACCATTCTCTGGGCACAGACAGGCTACGCCAAGCTGGCCCTCTTCCTTGTTGCTCTTACGGAGAGTTCGTTCTTTCCGATTCCCCCGGATGTCCTGCTGATCGCCATGACGGTGGCGGACCGGTTCCGCTGGTGGCTCTACGCCTCGATCGCCACGGTCGGGTCGGTACTCGGTGCGGCGGTTGGCTACTACATCGGTTATGCGTTGTTCGGCAGCGTGGGGCAAGCGATCGTCGATTTCTACGGGTTACAGGAATACTTCAGCGTGGTCCAGGATCGCTATGAACAGAACGTCGTTCTGGCGGTCTTCGCTGCAGCATTTACCCCGATTCCATTCAAAGTGTTCACGCTGGCCGGGGGCGTCTTTGCGGTATCGCTGCCACACATGCTGTTCGGTGCGCTTCTGGGCAGGGCCGGGCGATTCTTTGCCGTTGCCCTCGCCCTGCGGATCTTCGGACAAGTCATCGCCGACTCGATCGAGCGCTACTTCAACATTCTCTCGATCCTCTTCATCGTCCTGCTGGTCGGCGGGTTCGTTGTCGTCCGCTATATGCTGTAGCGACCACAGGTATCCTCGGGGCTGAGGACAGAACTGAACGCAACCCCCTGGTTGCCGTGTATTTGCAAGCATCGCGCGTCTTCTGGCGCATCGGTGCTTGCATTTTGCTGTTGCATGATCAATATTGTGCTATCGGCAACCGCAACGGACATCGCTCAGTCCCCACATCTTCACCACAGATGGGGAACACGGGGGTTGGGGAAGGATCGCTAGTTCCCGGGAAGGATTCCGAAAGGCCCATGAACAAACAGACAACGGTCTCAGCGCAGACCCCGATGTCGCCTCCATACTGGGCGCTCTTGCAGCGCAAGCTCATCCGCGAGGCGGCAGAGGGATGCAGATTGTTCTACGATCACTATTTCGATGAACGGGGCTACCTTCTCTGTGTCCCCCGCTGGGGTGGCAACGATGGCCCCGACGACGCGATCGAGAATCTGCTGAACTGGCCGGCGCTGCACGCGATTGGCGCGCACGACGACGTCCTGGAGATGTACAAGCAGGGCTGGGAAGGTCATCTTCGGCAATACACCGAGGCGAAGACGGTCGAGGTCCCGCTCGGGCTCGATGGGATGTACTACAAAGAGTTCCCCACGATGTTCGACTGGTTCCATCATGGCGAGGGATTGAATCCATTCTTCCTGCAAGGGCTGTCCGACCCTGATGATCGGGCCTATCAGAATCGTGCCCGGAGATTCGCCGGGTTTTATATGGACGAAGATCCGCAGGCGAAGAACTATGATCCCGAGCACCGGATTATCAAGAGCCTCTTCAACGGGAGTCGTGGTCCGCTGCTCCGTCAGGCGACCGCGCTGGACTGGGCGGGTGATCCGATCGAAGTCGAAGACCGCTTCGATCCCAACCACAACGAGCGCACCTTCGAAGAGATGCTCGATCATTTCCGTGACTATACGGATGTGGTTGGCGATCACCCGCTGAATCTCGGAGCCACAAC